>CAYPDO010000207.1:0-4807 GCA_964409495.1 uncultured Bordetella sp. | reverse complement strand
TTCGCCAGCTTGCGATAGATGCCATACAGCAGCAGCGTGGCCACCAGCAGCACGGCACCCAGTGCGCAGGCCATGCCCCAGTTGATGTCGACATTGGTGTACTGCGCGATGTAGTAGCTGAGCATCTGGTCGTCGGCGCCGCCCAGCAGCGCCGGGGTGACGTAGTAGCCGATGGCCAGGATGAACACCAGCAGCGCGCCCGCGCCGATGCCGGCATAGGTCTGCGGCACGTACACCCGGAAGAAGGCCGCCAGCGGTGCGCTGCCGAGTGACACCGCCGCGCGCAGGTAGGTAGGCGGCACGCTCTTCATCACGCTGTACAGCGGCAGGATCATGAAGGGCAGCAGGATGTGCACCATGGCAATCACCACGCCGGTGCGGTTGAACAGCAGGGCCAGCGGCTCCTGGATGATGCTGAGCGACATCAGACTCTTGTTGACCAGGCCCTCGCGCTGCAGCAGCACGATCCAGGCGGCCACGCGCACCAGGATGCTGGTCCAGAAGGGCACCAGCACCAGGATCATCAGCAGGTTGGCCTGGCGCGCCTTCAGCGTGCTGAGCCAGTAGGCCAGCGGGTAGGCCAGCAGCAGGCACCACAGCGTGACGGTGAGGCTGATCTCGAAGGTGCGCAGCAGGATGCGGCCGAACACGCGCTGCTCGGGATCCACCCGGGCGATGCCGCCCTCGGGCTGGCGCTTCAGGTCGATGGACGTGAGCAGGTAGTCGGGCGTCCAGCGGCTGGCGTTCTTGGCAATCGCCTGCCAGTACTTGTCCTCGCCCCAGCGGGCATCGAGGGCCAGCAGACGCTGCTGCACCTGCTCGGCGCTCTGGTGGGCAGGCCAGGCGTCCGTGTCGCGCACCGCGCGGTAGGTGCCCATCACCAGCGAGCGGGCGCCCGAGGCCTCGGTGTTCAGGCGCCGGGCCAGCGCACCGGCCTGCGCGCCTTCGTCGATGGCCGCCAGGTCAGCGGCCACGGCGGCATAGGCCGTGGCCGGCGGCGTGCCCTGGCGATTCCAGCCGGCCAGGGCCTGGCCGCTGCGCGGCAGGGCCGCGGCCACCTCGGGGTTCTCCACCGCGCGCAGCAGCAATGCACCAATGGGCACCAGCAGCGTGACCAGCAGAAACACCAGCAGCGGCAGCGTGAGCAGCACGGCCACCGTGCGCCGCCGCGTCTCGGCGCGGTGCAGCGATTGGCGCAACGCGGCGGTGCCGATCGCGGGAAGGGTGGCGGTGCTCATGCCTGGCAGCTCACACAGTGACGGACAAGCCGGGGTGCCGTGGCGCGCTTACTGCGCCGCCCAGCTGGCAAAGCGCTTTTCCAGTTCCTCGCCCTGGTCGGCCCAGAACTTGATGTTGAACTGCAGCGCGGTCTTGGCATTGGCCGGGGCGGTGGGCAGCTTTTCCAGCACCTTGGCATCCAGCTTGGCCAGGGCCTTGGTGTTGGTCGGGCCGTAGCTGATGTTGCGGGCGTACTCGGCCTGGGCGTCGGCGCTGGAGGCCAGCGCGATGAACTTCAGCGCCAGGTCCTTGTTCGGCGAGCCCTTGACGATGGTCCAGTAGTCCAGGTCGTAGATGCCGCCGGTCCAGGTGATCTTGAGGTTCTTGCCTTCGCGCTGGGCGGCGTCGATGCGGCCGTTGTAGGCGGTGGTCATGGCCACGTCGCCGGCCACCAGGAACTGCGGCGGCTGCGCGCCGGCTTCCCACCACTGGATGCTGGGCTTGAGCTCGGTCAGCTTCTTGAACGCACGGTCGGCGCCGGCCTTGGTGGCGAGCTCCTTGTAGACATCGGCCGGCTTCACGCCATCGGCCATCAGCGCGAATTCCAGGTTGTAGCGCGCGCCCTTGCGCAGGCCACGCTTGCCGGGAAATTTCTTCGTGTCCCAGAAGTCGGCCCAGGTGGTGGGCGCGGTCTTGAACTTGTCGCCGTTGTAGGCCATCACGGTCGACCACACGAAGATGCCGATGCCGCATTCGTGGATGGCAGCCGGCGTGAAGTCGGCCTTGGCGCCGATCTTGGCGTAGTCCAGCTTCTCGAACAGGCCCTCGTCGCAGCCGCGGGTGACGTCGGGGCTTTCCACTTCCACCACGTCCCAGCTGATCTTCTTGGTCTCGACCATGGCCTTGATCTTGGCCTGCTCGCCGTTGTATTCCACGCCGGTGATCTTGGTGCCCGCGTTGGCCTTCTCGAAGGCCTCGACGAAGGCCTTCTTCTGCGCCGCGCCGTTGGCGCCGCCGAAGTTCACGACGGTGAGGTTCTGCGCCAGCGCCGGGGCGGCGGGCAGGGCGAACGCGGCGGCGGCCGCGGCAAGGGCAGCGATGCGGGCAAAGGTCGTCATGGTGTCAGGCAACTCCTCTTGGGGAACAGCGGGGGGGAAGGAAGGCAAGGTGGTCGGCCGTGCGGCGCGTCAGGCGTACACGCGCAGGTAGGGCGTGGGGATGCGCAGCCACACCGTCTGGCCGGCCACCGGCTGCTCGCCGGAAGCCAGCGGCAACTTCACGGTAGCCTGCTCCTGGCCGGCCAGCGCGCAGCGCAGGCGCAGGTGGTCGCCGAAATAGATCACGTCGTTGACGGCGGCCTTCAGCGTGTTGGCCATGTTCTCGGGCGGCGTGAAGCGCGCCTCGATGCGCTCGGGCCGCACCGACGCCACCACCGCCGCGCCCGGCAGCGCGTTGTTCACGTTGATGCCGGCCAGGCGCTCGCCGGTGGGCAGCACCAGTTCACAGCTGTCATGCTGGGCCGCGCCGATGCTGCCGCTCAGCAGCGTGCTGTCGCCCACGAAGCCGGCCACGAAGCGGTTGGCCGGCGTCTCGTACAGGCGCTCCACCGCGTCGATCTGCTGGATCTCGCCATCGTTGAACACGGCCACGCGGTCGCTCATGGTCAGCGCCTCGTGCTGGTCGTGCGTGACATAGACGAAGGTCACGCCCAGCTGGCGGTGCAGCTCCTTCAGCTCGATCTGCATGTGCTCGCGCAGCTGCTTGTCGAGCGCGCCCAGCGGCTCGTCCATCAGCACCAGCTGCGGCTCGAACACCAGCGCGCGGGCCAGCGCCACGCGCTGCTGCTGGCCGCCCGACAGTTGCGCCGGGTAGGCGCGGTCGCGGCCGCCCAGCTGCACCATGGCCAGCGCCTTGGTCACGCGGGTGGCGATCTCGGTCTTGGGCAGCTTGCGCACGCTGAGCGGGTAGGCCACGTTGTCGGCCACCGTCATGTGCGGAAACAGCGCGTAGTTCTGGAACACCATGCCGAAGTTGCGCTTGTGCGGCGGCGTGCGCGTGATCGGCACGCCGTCGAGCGTGATCTCGCCGCCGGTGGGCGATTCGAAGCCGGCCAGCATCATCAGGCAGGTGGTCTTGCCCGAGCCCGAGGGGCCCAGCAGCGACAGGAACTCGCCGCGGCGGATGTCGAGATCGAGCGAGCGCACGACCAGCGTCTCGCCGTCATAGGTCTTCTGCACGCCACGGAAGGCGACCAGCGTGTCGGTGCGGGTGAAGGCGTCGGGCGGCATGGGGGAGGGCTTGGCTACGGCGAAGCGGACTGTAGGCGGCGCTGTCACGTCGCCGCCATGTACAGACGGCACAGACAGTTTCGTCACTGTACCGGGCAGCCGGCCAATACACGCTCACCCCAATGGTGCGTGTCGAAACGGGACGTCCAAGGCAAAGCGCCGGGCTGGTGCCCGGCGCTTTGTGGTGGTGCCGTTTGGTGTCTTCAGCGCTGGCGCGCTGGCCAGCCGGGGCTCTGCTGCAGCGCCGCGCGGATGGCCTCGCCGTGCTCGTCCAGGCCCGGCGGCGGCAGTTCGGCCACCGGACGCTCGTTGTCAAAGCGCATCGGCGTGGGCACGCTGGGGATGCCGTGGTGCTCGATGCGCATGCCGCGGTGCTGCACCTGCGGGTGCTGGAACACCTCGGGCAGCTCGAGGATGGGCGCGCAGGGCACGGCATTGGGCTCGAGCAGGGCCGTCCATTCGGCCGTGGTGCGGGTGAGCATCCATTCGGCCAGCTGCGGGATCAGGATGTCGCGGTGGCCGATGCGCCCGGCGTTGGTGGCAAAACGCGCGTCCTGCGCCACCTCCGGGTGGCCGGTGAGCTGACAAAAGCGCGCGAACTGGCCGTCGTTGCCCACGGCCAGCACGATGTGGCCGTCCTTCGTGGCGAACACCTGGTAGGGCACCACGTTCAGGTGTGCATTGCCCATGCGCTTGGGCCGCAGACCGCCGATCAGGTGGTTGCTGGCCTGGTTGGCCAGCATCGCCACCTGGGTGTCGAGCAGCGCGGCGTCGATGTGCCGGCCACGCCCGGTGCGGCCGCGCTCGATGATGGCCGCCAGCACCGCGGTGGCGGTGTACACGCCGGTGAACAGGTCGGCCACGGCCACGCCCACCTTCTGCGGCTGGCTGCCGGGCACGCCGTCTTTCTCGCCGGTGACGCTCATCAGGCCGCCGGTGGCCTGGATGGCGAAGTCGTAGCCGGCGGCCGGCGCATACGGCCCGGTCTGGCCATAGCCGGTGACCGAGGCGTAGATCAGCCGCGGGTTGCTGGCGCTCAGTGCGGCGTAGTCAAGCCCGTACTTGGCCAGCTGGCCGACCTTGTAGTTCTCGAGCACCACGTCGGCCTCGGCCGCCAGCTGGCGCACCAGGGCCGCGCCCTCGGGCGTGGCGATGTCGATGGCGATCGAGCGCTTGCCGCGGTTGGCGCTGAGGTAGTAGGCCGAGGTCTTGGTGGCCGGATCGCCCCACCACGGCGGGCCCCAGCCGCGTGTGTCGTCGCCGGCGCCGGGGCGCTCGACCTTGATCACGTCGGCGCCGTA
>CAYPDO010000206.1:0-7560 GCA_964409495.1 uncultured Bordetella sp. | reverse complement strand
AGCCACATCACCTGCCCGCGCTGCAACGGCACCGGCCACATCCGCGACACCGAATCGAGCGCGCTGCAGATCCTGCGCATCATTCAGGAAGAGTCGATGAAGGACAACACCGCCGCCGTGCATGTGCAGGTGCCGGTGGAGGTGACCAGCTTCCTGCTCAACGAGAAGCGCACCGAGATCACCAAGATCGAGCTGAAGCAGCGCTGCACCGTGCTGCTGGTGCCCAACAAGCACCTCGAGACGCCGAACTACAAGCTCGAGCGCCTGCGCCACGACGATCCGCGCCTGGAGAACCTGCAGGCCAGCTACACGATGATCGAGGAGCCGGACGACGAGGTGGCCATCAGCCGCCGCGAGAAGGCCGGCTCGAAGCAGGAACCGGTGATCAAGGGCGTATTGCCCGACCAGCCGGCGCCGATGCCCGCCCCCCGGCCCGAGCCGGTGGCCGTGGCCGCCACGGCCGCCGCTGCCGTGCCGGCCGCCCCGGCGGCACCGGCTGCGCCGGCCTGGGTGTCGCAGCCGCCCGCACCAGACGCTGGCCGCGGCTTCTTCGGCTGGATCAAGAAGCTGTTCGGCGCCCCGGCGCCGGCACCCACGGCCCCGGCCGCGCCGGTGGCTGCACCGGCTGCCGCCCCGGCCGAGGCCCCCGCCGCCGAGCCCAAGCGTGAAGCCCGTGAAGGCCGTGGCGAGCGTGGCGAACGCGATGGCCGCCGTGGTGAACGCGGTGGCCGTGACCGCGGCGAGCGCGGTGAGCGCGGCGGCCGAGGCCACCGTGACAGCCGCGAAGGCCGTGAAAGCCGCGGTGGCGAACGCGCAGAACGCCCGGAACGTGCTGACCGCCCCGAGCGTGCCGAGCGCCCCGAGCGTGGTGAGCGTGGCAACCGCCGCCCCGAGCGCGAAGCGCGCGCTCCCGAGGCCCCGGCCGAGGCCCAACTCGCGCCGCCGGCCGAGGTGCAACTGCCGGTGGACGGCCAGGCCCTGGCCGAAGGCGCCGATGGCAGCAGCGAGGAGCAGCGCCGCCGCCGCCGCCGCCGTGGTGGCCGCGGTGCCCGTGGTGAAGAGGGCGCGCCCGGTGCCGAGGCCGGCGCCGAGGGCCTGAGCGCCAGCGAAACCGCCGATGCCGGCGCTGCGGCCATGCCGGGTGCGACCGAGGCTGGCGAAACGGCCGAGGTGGCCGCCGAGGGCAGCGCCGATTCCGTGGCGCCGGCCGATGGCGAGGCGCGTGACGAGAACCGCCGCCGCGGCCGTGGCCGGGAGCGCCAGCGCGGCCCGCGCGAGCGCCGTGACGGTGATGCCGTGGCCGGTGACGACACCGCTGCCGCCGCGGCGCCGGCGGCCGATGCCCCGGCCGTCGCAGCGCACGACGAGCCGGTCACCGCCGACGCCGCCGCCCCGGCCGCGCCGCCCGAGGCAGCCACGGCCTTGACCGCCAGCGCCGCCTCGCCTGCTGCTGCAACGGCCCCTGCACCGGCAGCCGCAAGCCTGCCGCTGGTGCAGCCGTTCACGCTGCCGGTCGGCGAGCTGCAGGCTCTGGCCGATGGCGCTGGACTGCAATGGGTGCTATCGGATGCCGAGAAGATCGCAGCCGCCCAGGCCGCGATGGCCGCCGAGCCGCGGCCGGTGCATGTGCCACGCCAGCCCAAGCCCGTGTTGCTGGTTGACGAAGGTCCGCTGGTGCTGGTCGAGACCCGCAAGGATCTGTCGCAGGTGACCCTGCCCTTCGAGCAGCCCGCCACCGCCACGCAGGCTTGATCCCCCGGCCCGCCGCGGCGCACCCGCCGGTGCGCCGCTGACCCCTCCCATCACGCCGCCCCGGCCCCCAGCCGCGGCGGCGTGTTGCATGGCGCCGTGCCATGACACCACCGGGCACGGCCGCCACGCCTTGACGCCCGACTTTGACGCCGCACACCATGACCGTCACGCTGAAGAAACCCGCCGCCTCGGCCACCCCCATCGTCTGCGTCACGCGCGACAACCTGGCCACCACCGCCGCTGCGGCGCTCAGCCCGGCCGAGCGCCAGTGGCTGGCCACCGTCGGCTTCACCGGTGCGCCCGACACCCATGTGCTGCTGCCGGGCGCCGACGGCCACCTGAGCGCGGTGTGGGCCGGCGTGCGCGGCGCTGACCATCCCTTCGCGCTGAGCGCCCTGCCGATGGCCCTGCCCGAGGGCCGATACCGGCTGGACGAGGCAGCCGGTCTGGCCATCGCGCCCGAGGCCGCCGCCCACGCCTGGGCCCTGGGCGGCTACCGCTTTGGCCGCTACAAGACACCGCGCCGCATGCCCGCCGAGCTGCAGCTGCCGGTCAGCGCCGAGGCCCGCCGCGGCCTGCTGCTGGCCCAGGCCGTGGCCGCCACGCGTGACCTGGTCAACACCCCGGCCGAGCACATGGGCCCGGCCGACCTGGCCCAGGCCGCGATGGCCCTGGCCCAGGCCCATGGCGCCAGGTTCAGGCAGACCGTGGGCGATGCGCTGCTGAAGGCGCGCTTCCCGGCCGTCCATGCCGTGGGCCGCGCCGCCGCGCCCGAACGCGCGCCGCGGATGATCGAGGTGCGCTGGGGATCGCCGAAGCACCCGAAGCTGACCCTGGTCGGCAAGGGCGTGTGCTTCGATTCCGGCGGCCTGGACATCAAGCCGGCCGACGGCATGCGTCACATGAAGAAAGATATGGGCGGCGCGGCCAATGCCCTGGGCCTGGCCCAGCTGGTGATGGCCGAGAAGTTGCCGGTGCAGCTGACCCTGCTGATCCCGGCGGTGGAGAACGCCATCGCCGGCAATGCCTACCGCCCCGGCGACGTGATCACCACACGCGCCGGACTGGGCATCGAGATCGGCAACACCGATGCCGAGGGCCGCGTGATCCTGTGCGATGCGCTGGCCTACGCTGCGGAATCGGCACCCGACCTGATCATCGACCTGGCCACGCTCACCGGCGCCGCGCGCATCGCGCTCGGCGGCCAGCTGCCGGCGCTGTTTTGCCGCGACATGGGCCAGGCGCGTGCGCTGGTCGACCGCGGCCTGGCGATCCATGACCCGCTGTGGCACCTGCCGCTGTGGGCGCCGTACCGCGCCGGCATCGAGAGCGAGGTGGCCGACATCGTCAACACCGGCCGCGGCCCGCAGGCCGGCGCCATCAACGCCGCGCTGTTCCTGGCCGACTTCGTGCCCGCCAGCATCGACTGGCTGCACATCGACCTGTACGCCTGGAACGATGCGCCACGCCCCGGCCGCCCGTCCGGCGGCGAGGCGCAGACCATCCGCACGCTGCTGGACTGGCTGAAGGCGCGCTACACGGGCTGAGCACCGTCCGACCTGTCCGCGCCCTCGCACCGCCCCTCATCCCAGGGGCGGTGCTGCGTCGGGCCGATGTTGACGTGCTGCATGGCATGTGTATTATTGAATTAATACACCGATGCAGATGCACTTCGACATCGTTCCCGGCAGCCCGGTGCCGATCTACCGCCAGATCGTCGAGCAGCTGCGTCGCCAGGTGGCCGGCGGCCAGTGCCGGCCGGGTGATGAACTGCCCAGCGTGCGCGCGCTGGCGCTGCAGCACGCCATCAACCCGATGACCGTGTCCAAGGCCTACAGCCTGCTGGAAGCCGAGGGGCTGCTCGAGCGCCGGCGCGGCCTGGGCATGGTAGTGGCCGAGGCCGGCGCGGGCCGGGCCACACCGGCCCCGGCCGAGCTGCTGCGCCCGGCCCTGCAGGCCGCCGCCCAGCAGGCGCGACAACTGGGCCTGGATGCCGACACCGCCATGGCACTGTTTGCGCAGTGCCTGGACGCCACGCACGGCGCCGCCGACAACCCCACAGCGAGCCCCACACCATGAACGCCCGCCCCGCCCATGTGGACACCCAGCCGGCCGGGCTGGCGCCGCCGCCAGGCTCCGCCACCGACTGGGCGCTGGAAGCCGATGCGGTCACTGCGGGTGGCGGCTTCCGCCCGGCCTTGAGTGACATCACGCTGCGCCTGCCCGCCGGTGCCGTGCTGGGCCTGGTGGGCCGCAACGGTGCCGGCAAGAGCACGCTGCTGCGCTGCCTGGTGGGCCTGGGCGCGCCGGCGCGTGGCGAATGCCGGCTGCTGGGCCAGCCGTCATTGCAGCTGCAGGACGCCCAGCTGGCGCGCCTGGGCTATGTGGCGCAATCGCCCGACCTGTTCGACCGCCTGGATGCGGCCGGACACTTCCAGCAACTGGGGGCGCTCTACCCCGGCTGGGACGAACGCCGTGCCCTGGCGCTGGCCACGGTGCTGGGCCTGCCCCTGGGGGTGCCGGCACATGCCTTGTCGCTGGGCGATCAGCAAAAGCTGAGCCTGGTGCTGGCACTGGGCCACGACCCCGACCTGCTGATCCTCGACGAGCCGATGGCCAGCCTCGACCCGATGACGCGCCGCGACGTGATGTGCGCGCTGTTCGAGCGCGCCCCGCACCGTCCCGGGCGCAGCATCGTGATCAGCAGCCACCTGCTGTCAGACCTGGAACGTGTGGTCAGCCATGTGGCCTTTCTGCGCGACGGCCGGCTGCAGCTGATGGGCACCTGGGACGATCTGGCCGACCAGTTGCGCATGTTGCCTGCGCCACCACCGGACGCGCCGTCAGCCAATACGCCGGGCCAGCCCGCGGGGCTGGTCCACCGCTGTGCCGATGGCCGCTGCGTGGTGGATGCCAGCACCCTGCCTGCGGCAGGTGCGGCGGGCCAGGTGCTGAGCCTGGACACGCTGTTCATGCTGCTGAACGCCTGAGCGGGGTGAACGTGAATCCCCAGACGCGAAAACCCGCCGCGGCCAGGCTGCATGCACCTGCCCCGCCCTGGCTGAGCTTGCTGCCACCTGGCGCGCAGGCGCTGCTGGTGTTCGCGGCCGCAGCGGCCGTGCTGTGGGGCTGGCTGGCGATGCTGTCGGCCAACCACCAAACGCAGTGGCCGGCACGGCCCACGCTGCAGGTGCTGGCGATGTGGCTGGCCGTCCCGCTGCTGTGCGCGCTGGCATCGCTGGCCACCGACGAAGCACGCCGACGCATCGCGCTGTGGCGGCAGCGCCGTGTGCCTGGCCTTGGCGTGCAGCAGACGCTGCGCAGCTGGCACCGCCTGATGCTGGTGCTGCTGGCCGTCACGCTGTTGCCGATGCTGTTGACGGCCGCCCTGCACCGCCTGGACCCGCACCACCTGGCGGGCGACCTGCGTCTGCTGCGCGAGCCACTGCTGACACTGCACTATGCGGGGCTGGCACTGCTGGCCTCGGCGGGGTGGCGCGGCCTGCTGCCGGCAGGCTGGATGCTGGCGCTGCCGCTGCTGCTGCTGGAGTGGGCCCTGCGACTGGCCCGCGTGTGGGATCCGGGCCCGGCGCAGGCCCTGCTGCAGGCAGCGGGGCTCGCCTTCACACTGCCGCTGGCCTGGTACTTGTGCGCGCGACAGTTGCGCGCCCTGCCCACCACGCTGGCCGCAGCCACAGGGCGGTCCTGGGCGCCGCCTGCCGGCCCCCCCGCCGCGCGCGATGGGCTGGCCTTGCTGCGGCGCGATCTGGCCCGGCGCTGGCAGGCGCTGGATCCCGGCACCACGTCGATCAGTGGCAGCCTGTTCTGGATGCTGCTGGTCATGCCGAGCCTGGCGGGCACCGGCACTGCCTCGGTGCTGCCAGGCTGGGGCAGCGATGTGAATGCGCTGCAACTGTTGCGCCCGTTGTGCCTTTGCCTGCTGGTGACCCCGCTGCTGCGATGCCCCGGCCTGCATTGGCGCCAGCTGCTCGCGCCCGGTGGCACAAGCCGCCAGCGCCTGGGCTGGCAGATCCTGCGCGCCAGCCTGGTCGGCGTGGGCCTCGCCACCACCCTCGCGCTGGCCTTTCCGCTGGCGCTGCTGGCCTGCACCCAGGCCTGGTTCGGTCTCGGCCTGGCGGCCTCCGTCTGGGCCGAGCTGCCGGGCGCGGTGGCCGCGCTGCTGCCTGAGCTGGTGCTGGCCACCGCCCTGGCCGTGTGGCTGCGCGCGCGCGTCCCGGGCCGGGCGGCCGCACGCCACGGGTTGCGGGACCTGGTGATGGGCACGCTGCTGCTGCTGCTCATCGGGCTCTGCGTGAGCACCGTGCTGCCATCGGGCGCCCTGTGGGCCTGGGCAGTGCAGCCGCTGTGGTCGCGTGGCGCTGCGCACGCCGCGCTGCAGCTGGCACTGGCCACCTGGCTGGCCCGGCAAGCGGCCCGCGCCTGGACGCGTGCCGACCTGGCCCGGCTGCTGGCCGAACGCGACGCCGCGCTGCAGGCCAGGCGCTGACGCTCAGCCGCTGCGCCGCGTCAGGGCAGCTGTGCCAGCGCGTGCTGGTACTGCGGCTGGTGCATCAGCTCGTCCCAGGGCAGCGGCGGGCTCAGCGGCAGCAGGTCGAGGCGGCGCGCCTCGCTGGCGCCCTGCGGCTGCCAGCGCTTCTTCTTCTGCGCACTCAGCAAGCCGTCCAGCAGCGCATCCACCGGCGCACCGCCGTCCACCAGGCTCTGGTTGCACAGCAGCACCAGGTCGCAGCCGGCGGCCAGCGCGGCGATCGCGCCATCCACCGTGCTGCCGGCGATCTTGGCGCCTTCCATGCTGAGGTCGTCGCTGAAGATCGCGCCCTGGAAGCCCAGGCGGCCGCGCAGGATGTCCTGCAGCCAGCGCGGCGAGAAGCCGGCCGGCAGCGCATCCACCTTCGGGTAGACCACATGCGCCGGCATCACGCTGGCGAGGCTGGTGCTCAACCAGTCGTATGGCATGGCGTCATCCTTCAGGATGGTGCCGAGCGCACGCCCGTCCACCGGCACCTCGGTGTGGCTGTCGGCGGCCACGAAGCCATGGCCAGGGAAGTGCTTGCCGCAGTTGGCCATGCCGGCCTGCAGCAAGCCGTGCATCAGGCTCTTGGCCAGCATGGTGGCCACACGCGCGTCGCGGTGGAAGGCGCGGTCGCCGATGACGCCGCTGGGGCCGTGGTCAAGATCCAGCACCGGCGTGAAGCTCAGGTCAACGCCGCAGGCGCGCAGCTCGGCGGCCAGCACATAACCCGCCGCGGTGGCGGCATCGGTGGCGCGCAGCGCGTCCTTCATCCACAGCTCGCCCAGCACGCGCATGGCCGGCAGGTGGGTGAAGCCGTCGCGCTTGAAACGCTGCACGCGGCCGCCTTCATGGTCGACACACACCAGCACATCGGGACGGATGGCCTTGATCTCGGCGGTCAGCGCGGTGAGCTGCGCGCGGCTGGCCCAGTTGCGCGCAAACAGGATCAGGCCGCCGGTGAGCGGGTGCTGCAGCCGGCGGCGGTCGTCGGCGGTGAGTTCGGTGCCGGCGATGTCCAGCACCACGGGCGCGTGCCCCAGGTTCATGTCGGTCATGGAAGTGGCTGCGGCGCGCTCAGGCGCCGGGTTCTTGGAGAACGGGCGGGACGCGCTCCACCACCACGAAGCTGGCGGCGTAGTCGGTCTCGTCGGTGACGGTGACATGGGCCGTGAGGCCGCGGGCGCTGAACCACTCGGCCAGCGCACCGCCCAGGCAGATGTAGGGCTGGCCGCTGGGGTGGGTGAGATAGCCCGTCAGCGCGCGGCGCTGCCAGT
>CAYPDO010000205.1:0-7583 GCA_964409495.1 uncultured Bordetella sp. | reverse complement strand
CCGGCGGCGTGATCCCGCCGAACGCCACGCTGGTGTTCGAGGTGGAACTGCTGCCCGAACCCGCGCGCAAGCCGCTCGAGATCACCGATGTGGTGGTGGGCAGCGGCGCCACGGCGGCCGCCGGCCAGCGCGTGACCGTGCACTACACCGGCTGGCTGCACGACCCCGCCGCCGCCAACGGCCGCGGCCGCAAGTTCGACAGCAGCAAGGACCGGGGCGACCCGTTCCGCTTCCAGCTCGGCGCCGGCATGGTGATCCGCGGCTGGGACGAGGGCGTGCAGGGCATGCAGGTGGGCGGCACGCGCGTGCTGGTGATCCCGCCCGAGCTGGGCTACGGCCCGCGCGGCGCTGGTGGCGTGATCCCGCCGAATGCCACGCTGGTGTTCGAGGTTGAACTGCTGGGCGCGTGACCGCGCTTCTCGCGCTGCGCCCGCGCCTGAGCTCGGCGCCCTGGGTGCTGGGCCTGCTGGCGCTGTGGCTGCTGGCCACCGCCGGCCTGCGGCCGCTGATGCTGCCCGACGAGGGCCGCTATGCCGAGGTGGCGCGCGGCATGCTGATGGGCGACGGCCTGGTGCCGCTGCTCAACGGCCTGCCCTTCTTCCACAAGCCGCCGCTGACCTACTGGGTCGACCTGGCGGCCATGCAGCTGCTGGGCGTCAGCGCCTTCGCCGCGCGCATGGGCCCGGCGCTGGGCGCCTGGCTGATGGGCGCGGCGATGTGGCTCACGCTGCGGCGCTGGCACGGCGAACGCGTGGCCGCGGCCGGCCTGATGGCGCTGGCCAGCTGCGCGTTCTTCTACGTGGGCGGACAGTACGTCAACCACGACATGCTGGTGGCCGGCACGCTGACGCTGGCGGTGCTGGCCTTCGCACGCGCGCTCGAGCAGCCCGGCCAGGTGGATGCGCGCTGGCGCCTGGCCGGCTGGGCCGCGTGTGCGCTGGCGGTGCTGGCCAAGGGCCTGATCGGCATCGTGCTGCCGGCCCTCATCATCGGCCCCTGGCTGCTGGCCAGCGGCCGCTGGCGTGACCTGCTGCGCCTGCTGCACCCGGCCGGGCTGGCGCTGTTTGCGCTGCTGGCCCTGCCCTGGTTCGTGGCCATGCAGCAGCGCCACCCGGGCTTCTTCGACTACTTCGTGATGGAGCAGCACTTCCGGCGCTATGCGTCGGCGGGCACCTTCAACAACCGGCAGCCGCTGTGGTTCTACTTTGCCGTGCTGCCCCTGCTGACGCTGCCGTGGAGCGCCTGGGCGCCGGCCGCCGCGCGGCGTTTCGTGCAGCAGCGCGCCTGGGCCGCCGCCGATGGCCGCGCTGCGCTGCTGGCCTGGTGGCTGCTGGCGGTGCTGCTGTTCTTCTCGGCACCGAAGTCCAAGCTGGTGGGCTACATCCTGCCCACGCTGGCGCCCTGGTGCATGCTGATCGCCCCGGCGCTGCCGGGCTCGCGCTGGCGGCGCACGGCCACCGCGCTGGGCGTGGTGCTGTGCCTGGGCAGCGTGGTGGCGCTGGCCTGGCAGGCGCCCAAATCCAACCGCGACGTGGGCCGCGCGCTGGCACGGCAGATCGGCGCCGATGACCGCGTGGTGTTCGTCGACGGCGCCTTCCACGATGTGAGCTTCGAGGCCCGGCTGCGCCAGCCGCCGCTGCTGGCCAGCCGCTGGGACGACCCCGAGATCCGCCGCCGCGACAACTGGCGCCGCGAGCTCTCGGACGCCACGCGCTTCGACCCCGATGCCGGCGAGCGCCTGCTGATCCCGCTGGACAGTCTGGCGCGCCTGCCCTGCCAGGGCCAGGTGCTCTGGCTGGTGGAGGCCAATGGCGGTGCGCCCCGCGCGGCCGAGGTGCCCGGCGCCGTGAAGATCATGCAGGGCCGCCACGCGCAGCTGTGGCGCGTGGCGCCGCGCCAGTGCGATCCGGTGCCCGCCTGAGGCGATGAGCGCGCCGCAGCGGCCGCCCTCCCTGGCCTTTGCGCGCTATGCGGCGGTGGGCGCGGTGGCCACCGCCGCGCACTACCTGCTGCTGGCCGTGCTGGTGGAGCGTGGTGGCTGGCCCGCACCGCTGGCCGCGGCCGCCGGTGCGGTGCTAGGCGCGCAGCTGGCCTTTGCCGGCAATCGGCGCTTCACCTTCGGCCACCGCGGGCCCTGGCGGCCGGCCTGGTGGCGCTTCCAGCTCACCGCGCTGCTGGGCGCGGCCACCAGCGCCACCGTGGTGGCGCTGGGCAGCCGGCTGGGCCTGCACTACCTGCTGGCGCAGATGCTGGCCACGCTGGTGGGCATGGTGCTCACCTATGCGCTCAACAAGCGCTGGTCGTTCAGCTGAGCCGGCGGCGGCCCAGGCCCGCGGCGGCGGCCAGCGCGCCCAGGCTCAGCAGCAGCGAGCCCGGCTCGGGCACGGCCTGGATGTCCAGGCTGAACCGGTCGCCAGCGGCCAGCCCGGCCGGGGCCAGCAGCCAGGCGCTGGTGCCGGCCTGGGCGAACGGCGCGCCCAGGTCCAGGCCCAGCGTCTCGGGCACCGACAGGCGGATCTGCTGCTGGGTGGCATCACCATCCAGCGTGTCGAGCTGGCCAAAAGAGGGCGTGACCGAGCCGACCAGCACAAATTCGGCATCGCCCAGCGCGATGCGCAGCTGCGACAGCGCGCTGCCGGGCACCAGGCTGATCACCGCATCCAGGCTCAGCCACTGGCCCACGTCGGCGGCCTCGAGCAGGAAGCTGTAGTGTGCGTGGCCGCCCTCAGCCAGCTGCAGATCGAGCGCCAGCTGCTGGCCGCTGGCGTTGGCGCTGGCCGTGCCGCCCACGCTGGCCCGGGCTGATTCCAGCAGCACGGCCTGCGCCGGCTGCACGCCCAGCGCGAGCAGACCGGCCACGCCAGCCAGTTGCGCCACGCGGCGCTTGAACGGGATCGAGTGCTTCATGATCGTCTCCAGGGCGGGCGGGCTCAGACGGGCTGCAGGGTCTTGCTGTAGACCGAGGTGCCCGACAAGTCCTTGAAGTCGACCGTGAACGTGCGGCTGCTGGCGTCGATGTTCACCTCGCCGAAGAACTGCAGGCCGGCATAGGGCGAGAGATTCACCTGGCCGGTGGGCGGGGCCTTGAAGAAGTCGACGCGCGGGCCGAAGGTGCGGTCCAGCGTGTTGGGGCCGAAGCTGCCGGCGTTCAGCGGGCCGGAGACGAATTCCCAGAAGCCGTTGAAGTCGCTGAACTGCGCCTGGTTGGGGTCGTAGAAGTGGGCGGCGCAGTAGTGCACGTCGGCGGTCAGCCAGACCACGTTTTTCACCGCCATCTGCTTGATGGCGCGCAGCAGGCCGGCGATCTCCAGCTCGCGGCCCTTGGCCGTGCCGTTCTCGCCGTTGGCGATGGCCTCCCAGCGCAGGTTGCCGGCGGCATCGCGGCCGTCGCCCACGTTCAGGCCGATGGGCATGTCGGCGGCAATCACTTTCCAGGTGGCGCGGCTGCGGCGCAGGCCCTGCTTGAGCCATTCCAGCTGCGCGGCGCCCAGGAACTCGGTCTCGGCGCCGGCCGTGGTCTGCAGGTTGGCGCTGTTGGCCGCGCGGTAGCTGCGCATGTCGATCACGAACACGTCAAGCAGCGGGCCGTAGGGGATGTGGCGGTAGACGCGCTCGGGCTCCTCGGCGGTGAAGGGGCGCATCGGCGCGTATTCCTGGAAGGCGCGTGCGCCGCGGGCGATCAGCAGCGGCACGTTCTTCTCGGTGTAGCGGGCATCGGCCGCCAGGCTCTTGCCATCGCTCCAGTTGTTGGTGACCTCGTGGTCGTCCCACTGCCAGATCTGCGGCACCTCGGCATTGAAGCGGCGCACGTTCTCGTCGAGCAGGTTGTACTGGTAGCGGCCGCGGAACTCGGCCAGCGTCTCGGCCACCTTGCTGACCTCGGGCGTGACGATGTTGGTCCAGGTGCCCAGCGGCGTGTTCACGCTCTCGGTGATCGGGCCATCGGCATAGATCGTGTCGCCGCTGTGCAGGAAGAAGTCGGGCTGCACCAGGCGCATCTGCTCATAGATCTTCATGCCGCCGAAGCTGGTGTTGATGCCCCAGCCCTGGCCCGCGGTGTCGCCGCCCCACACGAAGCGCACGCTGCGCTTGAGCGCCGGCGTGCGGAAGCTGCCCAGCACCGGCTCGCTGCTGGCGCGGCTGTTGTCCAGGCCGGTGAACCAGGCGCGCACGAACACCTGGCGGTCGGCCGGCAGATCGACCAGGTCGACACGCGCTGTGTAGTCGCTCACCTCAAGCGCATGCGGGCCGGTCAGGCGCTGGGCCTTGGTGAAGTTCTCGTCGAAGGCGTACTCCACCTGCAGCCGGGCCGGGCGGTCGGCGCGGCTCCACAGCATCACGCGGCCCAGCGTCAGGTCGCCCAGCTGGATGCCCTGGGCCATCAGCGGGCGGTCGGCATCCGATGCGGCCAGGGCCGGCGCCGGGCGCAGCGCCGGCAGCGTGGCGGCACCGGCCAGCGTGAGGCCCGACTTGAGCAGGCGGCGGCGGTCAATCGATGAGGACATGGGCGTCTCCGTGCGTGAGTGGTGCCGCCCAGCTTAGGTGTCAGGCATGTTCGGCGCATGTCGGCGGCCGCGGCCGGCACCCGGCGTTCGGACCATGGCGGGCGGCAGGCGCATGACGGCCGCATGCGCCGGTTGGCGCGGCGGCGCGGCCCCCCTGGCGCGCGCGCCTTCAGGTCCAGACCGGTGCCAGGCGCACGCCGGCGGCGGCCAGGTCACGCGCGAAATCATCGCTGCCCAGGTAGGCCGCCTCGCGCTCGCGTGCCGCGGCAATCACGTCGGCCGGCGCGTCGTCCGAGCGCGCGCCAGGGTGGCAGAACAGCAGCGCGCCCCCGGCCGGCACGCGCTTCAGCCAGCCGCGCATCAGCGCGCCATAGTCGGCGGCCTGGAAGTCGTAGGCACCCAGCAGGCAGCGGTTGTGCGCCAGCCCCGCGCGGCGCAACGCGCGGCTCAGCGCCACGCCACCGGTGGCGCCGATCACCCAGCGCTTGAGGCCGAAGCCCGGCCCGGCCAGCGGCGCGGTGGCGCGCACCGGCACGCGCGGTGCGTCGGCCCCATGCGCTGCAGGCGATGGCTGCGCTGCCAGCAGCGCCAGCAGCAGCGGCCGCACGCCGGGCAACTGGTGCACATGCTGGTGGCCATCGACGAAATCAGGCCTGCGGCCGGTGGCCGCCACAAAGGCCTGCCACTGCGCGGCCAGCTCATCGCGCAGCGCGGCGATCGGCAGCCGCCCCAGGTGGGCCAGCGCCAGCAGCCGCGGCAGCGCCGGCAGCTGCGACCAGTGCATGGCCAGCGCGGGCGCCAGCGGCCGGCCTTCGGTGAGGTTCAGGTGCAGGCCGGCCTGCGCGCCGGCTGCGCGCAGCGCCGGCACCTGCGCCGCATCGGCCGCCCAGGCCGGGCCGTTGACGATGCACGAGAACGCGCCCAGCCGCCCCGCCCGCACCAGGCGCGCGATGGTCTCGTCGATGCCGCGCGCCAGGCCGTAGTCATCGGCGCACAGCAGCAGCGCGCGGGCCTCAGCCATTGCGCGGTGGCAGGCCGCGGCCCAGCGCCTCGCCGACGATGTAGACCGGCCGCTGCTTCACCTCGTCGAAGATGCGGCCGATGTACTCGCCCAGGATGCCGATACCCAGCAGCTGCACGCCCAGCGAGAAGGCCATGCCCACCACCAGCGTGGCCCAGCCGGGCACGTCGTGGCCGGTGACGAAGTGCTCCAGGATGATCCAGGTGGCCCACAGCAGCGACGCCAGCGCAATGCCGCCGCCCAGCTTGACCCACAGCCGCAGCGGCGCGTTGGTGAAGCCGGTGATGCCGGTGGCCGCCAGCGACGACAGCCGCTTCATCGAGAAGCTGCTCTTGCCGGCATGGCGCGGTGCCGGCGTGTAGGGCAGCACCACGGTGTGAAAGCCCACCCAGGCGTACAAGCCCTTCATGAAACGGTTGCGCTCGGGCAGCGCGCGCAGTGCGTCGGCCACGCGCCGGTCCATCAGCCGGAAGTCGCCAGCGTCGGGCGGGATGCGCGTGCGCGTGTTGGCGTTCACCAGCCAGTAGAAGCAGGCCGTGCCCATGCGCTTGCGCAGGCCCTCGTCACTGCGCGTGGCGCGCGCGGTGGTCACCATGTCGGCGCCCTGGCGCCAGGCCTCGAGCATCGGCGCGATCATGGCCGGCGGGTGCTGCAGGTCGGCATCCATCAGCAGCACCACATCGCCCTGGGCATGGTCGATGCCGGCGGTGAGCGCGGCCTCCTTGCCGAAGTTGCGCGACAGCCGCAGCAGGCGCACGCCGGGGTGCTGCAGCCAGGGCAGCATGGCCTGGGCCGTGCCGTCGGCGCTGCCGTCGTCGACAACGATCACCTCGTGCCGCGGTGACAGCGCCGCCAGCGCCGGCAGCAACTGCTCGAACAGTGCGCCGATGTTGCCGGCCTCGTTGTAGGCCGGCACCACGCAGCTGAGGCTGGGCTGGGCCGGACGCGGTGGCAAGGTGCCCGACGCGCTGCAGGCCGGGCCCGGCGGCGGGCCGGCAAGGGGGTGGGAAGAGGGCATCGACATGGGCTTGGGCGCGCATCATGCCCCAGGCCGGTGACCGGCCCGCCTCCGTGCCATCCCGATCCCGGCCACGCGCCGCGCCGGGCAGCGCCCCGCCGCCGGCAGCTTGCGGCGAAGCGGCTACACTCGCGCCCTGGTCGGCAGTTCACCCAGGCGTTGCCGCGCGATCCTCGTCGCGTGCTGAACCTGCCCCTCGGCATCCGAGGCACCAAGCCACACCCATCCCGACAGCGTTTCTGGCGCGGGCGATGCGGCTGGAAGACGGCAACCCCCAGCGTCCCGGCGCAGCCATGCGGCCGCGCCCCAGGATAAGCATTGCCTGCGTGGAGAAGCGTGCCATGAGCCGAGTTCCCCTGCCCTTGCTGGTGCCCGATGCCTCGCAGTTCGCGCGTGCGCTGGGCAAATCCCTGCAGACCCGCCATGCCGAGGGCGCAGCGCCGCCGGGCCACCAGGAACTGCTGAACCTGCTGGCGCGTGCTGCCGGCCACCGCAACCTGCAGTCACTGTGCGCCGCGCCGCTGCCGGCCGCCTTGGCTGGCCGGCCAGCGGTGCGGCCGGTGCCCATTGATCCGGCCAGCCTGCCGCCGCCGGCCGCATCGCCCGACGAGGCGCCCGCCGCGCTGGCCTTGAGCGCCAATGCGCGCAAGGCCCTGGGCCAGTTCGATGCCCGCGGCCGCCTGGTGCGCTGGCCCCACAAGTTCAGCGTGCAGGCGCTGGCGATGTGGGTGCTGTGGACGCTGTTCGACGCCAGGCGCACCTACACCGAGCGCGAGGTCAACGCCATCCTGCGCGCGGCCAATGCCTTTGGCGACCATGTCACGCTGCGCCGCGAGCTGGTCAACCACCGCCTGCTGGCGCGTGAAAGCGACTGCAGCGCCTACTGGAAACTGCCGGCCCAGCCGGACGACGAGGCACGCGCGCTGCTGCAGGCCTGGCGGCTGCGCCAGCGCACCCTCACCGGCGTGCGCACCGAGCGGGCCGACAGCCCGCGGCGGCGTGCGGCGGCCGCTACGCCGCCGGCTTGCGGGCGGTGATC
>CAYPDO010000204.1:2354-7586 GCA_964409495.1 uncultured Bordetella sp. | reverse complement strand
CCGCGTGGCCGGCCTGGGCCAGGGCGGCGGCGCAGCTGGCCCCGGACAGACCGGCACCGATCACGGCAATGCGCAGGGGCTTGGACGTTGGCATGCCGCGGATGCTACGCTCATGCGCTTCAAAAAGCGGTCAATGAAACATTCGCGCAGCGATGTTCCTTGATATTCGGCGTCAAAGTGGAGTCAAGTGCATGTCAAAACCTGCTCGGCCGGGCCCATCCGGCGTGCCGGAGCCGGCGCGCGCGGCGGCTGAGCCGTCGATGCATCGCAGTGGTGCCGTGGCGCGCATGCTGCGCATGCCGGTGGCCACGCTGCGCGTGTGGGAGCGGCGCTACGGCCTGTCGCGGCCGGCGCTGTCGCCCAGCGGCCAGCGCCTTTATTCGGCGGACGATGTGCGCCGACTGGCACTGCTGAAGCAGCTGACCGATCTGGGCCATGCCATCGGCAGCCTGGCGGCGCTGAACATGGCGCAGCTGCAGGGCGTGGCGGCCACGCATGCCGCGGCGCTGACGCTCACCCAGCGCGCGCCGGCCGCCCAGGCGGGCGCGGCGGAGGCGCCCGCGCCGCGGCCCTGGCGCGTGGCCGTGGTGGGCGCGGCCCTGGCCCAGCGCCTGCAGCGTCCGGCGGTGTCGCGGCGCCTGGGCGCGTCCATGGTGCTGCAGGGCGTGTTCGACGATCTCGGCCAGGCCGGCGCCGCGCTGCAGACCGCCGAGGTTGATACCTTGCTGGTGCATGTGCCCCAGCTGCAGCCGGGCTGGCGGGCCGCGGCCGACGCGCTGCTGCCGGCCGGCGTGCGCCTGGCCGTGCTGTACGGCTTTGCCGCCGATGCGGTGTGCGACGAGCTGGCGGCTGCGGGCACGGCCCTGCTGCGTGACCCCCAGCCCGACGCGGTGCTGGCGCAGTGGCTGCAGGCCCTGCGTGCGGCGGCTGTCGCGCTGGCCTCGGGCGTCGACCTGCCGCCGGCCGGCGGCCGCACCGCGCCGCCGCGCCGCTGGGACGACGCCGCGCTGGCCGACTTTGCCGGGCTGTCGTCCACCATTGCCTGCGAGTGCCCGCGCCACGTGGCCGAACTGCTGATGCAGCTCTCGCACTTCGAGGACTACAGCGCGCAGTGCCAGCAGCGCAGCCGCGCCGATGCTCAGATCCATGCCTACCTGAACCACGTGGCCGCCACGGCGCGCGCGCAGTTCGAGCAGGCGCTGGAGCGCGTGGCGCGCCACGAGGGACTGCTGCTGCCGGCCGCGCGGCCCGAAGGCTAGCTGTCAGTTGCGCCGATTAGGCTGTGCCATCGGCCAGGAGCAGGCATGAAATTCCCTCTGCACCCACTGCACCCACTGCGCGTGAACCGCCGCCACTGGCTGGCATCAACCCTTGGCCCGGCACTGGCCGGCAGCCCATCGGCCTGGGCCCAGGCCGGTGCGGCACCGGGCGTCAGCGAGCAGCAGATCCTGGTCGGGCAGACCATGCCGCTGCAGGCCGGCAAGAACGACTACGGCGTGGCCATCCGCCAGGGTGTGGCCGCCGCGCTGCGCCAGGTCAACGATGCCGGCGGCGTGCTGGGGCGCCAGCTGGTGGTGCGCGTGGTTGACGACGAGGGCCGATCCGACCTGGCCGAGGCCAATGCCCGCACGCTGATCGACGACGGCGTGCTCCTGCTCTTCGGCAGCGTGGAGGGCGGACCGTCGACTGCGGTGATGAAGGCGGCGGTTGAGAAGGGGGTGCCGCTGTTCGGCCCGATGGCCGGCTCGCCCACGCTGAGGCAGCCGTTCCAGCCGCTGGTGTTTCCGGTGCGCGCGGCGCACCGCGACGAGTTCAAGGTGCTGCTGGCGCATGGCCAGAGCCTGGGCATGCAGCGCAGTGCACTGATGCATGCCGACACCGCGGTGGGCCGCCAGCACCTGGACAATGCCGGGCTGGCGGCCAAGGGCCTGGGCATGGCTGAACTGCAGGCCCTGCCGGTGGCCGGCGAGATGAACGACGGGCAGCTGGATGGGCTGGTGCGCAGGCTGGCCGGGCAGCGCATCGAGCTGGTCATCAACCATGGCTCGCCGGGCCTGTATGAACGCCTGATCCGGCGCACCCGCGCCGCCGGGCTGGGCACCCAGTTCTACGGCGTGACCTCGGGGTCCACACAGCTGGCGCGGCACCTGGGCGGCCTGGCGCATGGCATGGTGTTCACGCAGGTGGTGCCCAGCCCCTGGGAGCGCAAGACAGCGCTCACCCGCGCCTACCAGGCCGCGTTCCGCGCCCAGTTCCCTGACCAGGATTTCTCGTACGGCAGCCTCGAAGGCTATGTGAGCCTGCATGCGCTGGCCGAAGCCCTGCGCCGCGCCGGGCGCAAGCTCAGCCGCAGCAGCCTGCTGGCATCGCTGGCCGACGCCAGCTTCGACATCTCAGGCTACAAGCTGCGCTACTCGGCCACCGAGCACACCGGCTCCAGCTTTGTCGACACCGCCATCGTCGACCGTGACGGGCGCTTCCGCCACTGATGATCCGCCGCCGGTCTGCCCGCGAGCCGACCGGCGCCGCGCTGAGCCCTCCGGACCAGGACATCATGATCACACGCAGACAGTTCGCCGCGTCGACGCCCTGGCTGGCGGCCAGCCCGCTGGCGCTTTCCAGCTGCTCTGGCGCGCCCGCGCCAGACAGCTATGAGGCGGTGGCCGAACGCACCTGGCACATGCCCGCAGTGGCCGGCAACACCGCCGGCCAGGGCGCCACAGCGCTGATGCGCGAACTTGTGCGCTGTGCCACGCTGGCGCCGTCCAGCCACAACACGCAGTGCTGGAAGTTTGCGGTGGCCGCCGACGGCCGGTCGATCAGCCTGCTGCCCGACCTGGCGCGCCGCTGCCCGGCGGTGGACCCGGACGACCACCATGTCTTCGTGTCGCTGGGGTGCGCCGCCGAGAACCTGATCCAGGCCGCGCTTGCCCATGGCCTGAAGGGCGACGCGCAGTTCGACCCCGCCAGCGACGCGCTGCGCGTGTCGCTCGAACCCGCGCCTGCGCAGACCACGCCCCTGTTCGCGGCCATGGCGCAGCGCCAGTGCACGCGTGGTGACTACGACGGCCGGCCCGTGTCTGCGCAAGAACTTGCGCTGCTGCAGCGTGCCGGCAGCTCGGGCCGCGTGCGCCTGCTGCTGCTCACCGAGCGCGCGGCCATGGAGCAGGTGCTGGCACAGGTGATCCAGGGCAACACCGCGCAGATGGCCGATGAAGCCTTCGTGAAGGAGTTGAAGGACTGGATCCGCTTCAACGGTGCCGAGGCGGCGCGCACCGGCGACGGGCTGTACAGCGCATCCTCGGGCAGCCCGAGCGTGCCGACCTGGATGGGCCAGCTGGCCTTCCGCCTGGTCTTCACGCCGAAGGGCGAGAACGACAAGTACGCCCGGCAGGTGCGCAGTTCCGCCGGCATCGCGGTGTTTGTCGGCCAGGCCGCCGACAAGGCGCATTGGGTCGAGGTGGGGCGTTGCTACGAGCGTTTTGCCTTGCAGGCCACCGCGCTGGGCATCCGCAATGCCTTTCTGAACCAGCCGGTGGAAGTGGCCGCGCTGCGCCCGGCCTTCGCCGCCGCGCTCGGGCTACCGGGCCAGCGCCCGGATCTGGTGGTGCGCTTCGGCCGTGGCCCGGCGCTGCCACGCTCGCTGCGGCGGCCGCTTGATGCCGTGCTGGTGTGACCGGCATGGCCTGAAGCCGCGCACGGCACATGGCGGCAGCTGGCTGACCGGCCCGGCACCGGGTGCGGCGTGCGGGTGGCGCCGCGACAATGGCGCACGCCGTGGCCGCCTGCACGCGGCGCATGCAAGTACGGAGCCCCATGCCGCTGCTATCGCTGCTTCCAGACACGCTGCCCGAACTGCGCGAAAGCGCGGTCACCGTGCAGACGATCGACGCGTACGACATCCCGGCGTGGCTTGCCCGGCCCACTGAGCCTGACCCCGCCGATCCGGTGCCGGTGTCGATCGACCAGGGCCTGTCCCGGCCGCGGCGGTTGCGCCAGGCATTCACCCGCGGGATGGCGATGCGCGGGGTCAGCGTGCCGGACGCCCACACCGGCAGCGCACGATGACGGTCACGGCGGCCATCGCCGTGGCAGGCCTGCTCGGCCTCGCACTGGCGGCTGGCGCACTGGCCTGGCTGCGCCACAGGCTGCGCCGCACCAGCGACCAGGCAGATCTTGAGCGGCGCGTGGACCGGGCGGTGGCGAAGTTCATGGCGCGTGACCGTTCGATGGCGCTTGTCGTGGGAATCCACACGGCGCAGCGCTCGGTCGTGAAGGGCTATGGCTCGGTGGTGCCGGGGGCCGAGCAGCCACCCGATGGGGCCACGGTGTTCCAGATCGCCTCGGTGAGCAAGCTGTTCACGGCGGGCCTGCTGCAGGCGCTTTGCGATGAAGGCGTGGTCACGCTCGACGCGACGCTGGGCGAGCTGATCGGCGGGCGCTGGCCGCTTGCGCCGCAGGTTCGCGACGTTACGCTGAGACAGCTGGCCACCCACCGATCCGGCTTTCCCAGCGTTCCCAAGGCGCTGGAGACCGAGGCCAGCTTGCGCGCCGGCGGCGGCGACCTGATGGCAGACCCGTACAGCCACCTCGGGGCCGAATCGGTCTTCGGATATCTGGCGACCGCACCCGACAAGACCCGCGCCGGCCGCTTCAATTACTCGAACTACGGCATGGGCCTGCTCGGCCATGTGCTGGAACTGGTGACCGGGCAGACCTACGAGGCGCTGGTGCTTGAGAAAGTGCTGGCGCCGCTGGGCATGCACCACACCCGCATTGCGCTGACCGCCGACATGGCGGCCCGCCTGGCGCCGGGCCACGACGCGAAGGGCCGGCCCGCCGGCTGCTGGCACTTCAAGGCGCTGGCGGGCGCCGGCGGCTTCGCGTCCAGCGCGCAAGACATGCTGACCTTCGTGGCCGCCAGCCTCACGCCGGGTGCGAAGGCTGCGACGGCCTTCGACGCGATGCGCCGGCCGCAGTTCGGCGGCCAGACCGGACTTGGCTGGATACAGCCCGGCTGGGTGGACCGCTTCGTGGGCAATGACGGCATCGTCTGGCACAACGGCATGGTGGGCGGTTATGCGTCGTACCTGGCCATCGATGCCGCGACCCGGTCTGGCATCGTCGTGCTGGTGAACCGCGCGGTGGACGTCACACTGCTGGGCCTGCTGCTGACACGCCACGCGCGCACGCAGTCATGGCCGTCGACAACCCAGCCACCTGCGTGAACTG
>CAYPDO010000204.1:0-2254 GCA_964409495.1 uncultured Bordetella sp. | reverse complement strand
ATCGTGTCATGGGCCATCAAGAAGGCGTACCACTGCTTGATCTTCTCATGGTCGAACGACAGTTGCGCAGTCCAGTACGGCACCGGGAACCTGGACGCTGCGTATGCGGTATTCAGCAGCTCAGACGCCCACAGGTTCAGCACCAGCCCTGCAAGGGTCAACATGACAAGTTGACGCGTGGAGACCAGCGCCTGAAACCGGTCGAACACCTTGAACATCTCGCCATCTCCTGCCAGTTGATGCAGCAGATGATCTCAAGCTGGCCACGCCGCTTCGTCTCACCCAGGTCGCGGTTTGTATCGATTGATGTCACCGCCCTTGAAGGCGCAGGGCGCGGCTGTGATGCCCGTGCAGCCAAGGTTTGAGCGGAGGGGGCGAATCCGGAATGGCGCGCAGCGGATCACGGCGCTGCAGCATCTTGCAGACCAGGTGTCAGGCCGGTGCATGCCTCGCCGCAAGGGGCTAGGCGTTACCGCCGCTGCCTGACGCTTCTTCGTCGCTCCACGGGGAGCAGATGTCGATCAGGCAACCGGCCGGGTCAAGCACCAGAAAGCGGCGTTGGCCATAGAACTCGTTTCTGGGTGCCTGAATCACGCGTGCGCCCATGGCCTGGGCGCGTGCATGCAACTCTTCAACATTTGGAACCACGAAAGTCACGTACATGCCCGAGGGTTTTGTCTGGAACTCGCTGGGAACCAGATCGTGTGTACGTTGGATGATGCCCAACTCGAGATTGGCGGGCTTTGGCCCACGCAACTGGACGTACCAGTCACTGTCGTAGCTGGCCTCAAAGCCAAGAAGCTGAACATAGAAGTCTCGGCTTGCGGCGAGATCGTCTGCGCAGACGTTCGTGAGGATTCGACTGAAGGCCATGCCGGTGCGGAGCCGATGGGGTGTGGTGCCTGGCGTTCAAGCTCGGCGGTTGGCGACGGCATGACGCCGGGCCCGGGCGGGTGGGAATGTACCGCGTGCCACCGCCTCGGGCCTCGTGGCCCGCCGTCGGCGCACCGCTTGAGCGCGGGCTTGGGCTGCACTCGTCGCTCTTGGAGGGAAGGTCACTTGCACTCTGCGACGAATATTCTGCGGACGACTCTGCCGAGCAGCGCTTCGTCTGATCCGTAGGCTTCAAGAAGCACGTGTCCACCAAACTTGTCGGATCTTCCCGCAAGGTCAAACGTCTTCACGCGACGTACCTGCGACAGCGCGAAGGGAATCCGGACGAGGTTTCGACTTGCAGGCAGAGCGAGAACGCTCTGAAGGTGAACGAGGGAGCGCTCTGCGCCATTGAAGCCCGCATACGCCTGACCATAGGGATCGGCCTGAAGGTCCAGGTTTGACCGAACCTGCTCATCGACAAGCGTTCCCGCAGGATTGCTGGGGACGCCATTGACTGAGGCCTGAAACGCGCCATCGGCCTTGATGCTGATGGAGACAGTCTGAAGCCCCTGCCCAAATGCAGAGAAGTCGGCGGAGCAGGAAATCTGCGCACGTGCTGACATGGATGTCAGCAGCAACAAGGGAAGGAGGGCCAGCCAAGGCCACTGCCCTTTCCGTGAGGCGGAGGGTCGCGTGTTGAGCGAGGGGTTGGGCCTTGCTCGCGAGCCCAGCCGCAGGCAGGAATCGACCGATTGCAACCGTATCAGCCTGCGAGCTACTGCAAGACCCATACAACCTCCAAGCTGAACGTACCAGGCTTGGCTTCGTGGTCGGCTTGGAGCACGCACGTGCGAGCATGGAGCACAGCAGCTTGATCAAGAAGCTTGTGTTCGCGGGTGCGTCCAGATGACCTGGTTGTGCTGACCTTGACGATCTCACCCTGCGGATCGACCTCCACTGCAAGCAGCGTCTTGCCGGTCGCTCCGCTGCGCCGGGCGGCAGCTGGATAGTGTGGAGCCTCACACTTGTACCCTCTGTCTTGCATACCCGTGCCGCTCTGCGCGAGTACCAACGATGGCGACAGGAACAAGAGAAGGGATGCAGACGCCTTGTGCAGCATGATGGAAAGCGATGAGGTGGATTGCGGGGTCTGAGGTTCAAGCCAACGCGCCAGGAGGGGGCGGTCGCCTTGCCCGCCAAGCGCAGCATAGACAGTGAGCGTCTCGCAGGCAAGGCGACCGGTCGCGCAGGGTGGTGTGTAGAGCGAGCGGTCAACATCGGCGAAGGGATCGCGGCGTAGAGCCATTCCCGTGGCGCGAAGATGCGCGCGCAGGTTGTCGAACCAGCTGCCGAGCTCTGGCGGCCGTGGTGCAGCGCA
>CAYPDO010000203.1:0-7595 GCA_964409495.1 uncultured Bordetella sp. | reverse complement strand
GCTCAAGCTCTACCCGGCGGTGGTCACGCTACACCTGCTGGGCGCCATGCTGCTGCTGGTGCTGCTGGTGCTGCAGCATGAATCGTTCCGCCACCGGCCGCTGCCCTTTGCATCCAGCGGCCGACGCCCGGCGCCGGCCTGGGCCGCGGGCGCCGTGCTGCTGGTGGTGCTGCTGCAGGTGGCACTGGGCGGCTGGGTGAGCACCAATTACGCGGTGATGGCCTGCACCGGTTTTCCCGCCTGCAACGGCCAGTGGTGGCCGGCGATGGATGCCGGCCACGGCTTCACGCTGCTGCGCGCGTTGGGCCGCGCCGGGCATGGCGGCTTCCTGCCCTTCGAGGCGCTGGTGGCCATCCACATGGCCCACCGCGTGTTCGCGCTGCTGGCCTTCACCGTGCTGCTGGCGCTGGCCTGGGTGCTGCAACGCAGCGGCGTGGCCACGGCGCGCCGCTATGCAGCGGGCCTGCTGGCACTGGCGCTGCTGCAGGCCGGCAGCGGTCTGTCGAACGTGGTGCTGGGCTGGCCGATCGCTGGCGCGCTGGTGCACAGCGGCGGCGCCGCGGCCCTGGTGGGCGTGCTCACCTCGCTGCTGGCGCGTCTGCGCGTGGCCTCGGCAGCACCGTCCCTGTCCCTCACCCAGCCGGGCCGCGGCCGGCTGGGCACCGTCTGACCTGCCTGCGAGAAGCGCTTCGCCGATGTCCTCGACGTCCTCCCTCCCCAACGCTGCGCCGGCCCCGGTCTGGCGCCAGTACTGGGCGCTGACCAAGCCGCGCGTGGTGCAGCTGATCGTGTTCTGTGCCGTCATCGGCATGCTGCTGGCCGAGCCCGGCGTGCCGCGCTTGGGCCTGGCGCTGCCGGCCGCGGTGGGCATCTGGCTGGTGGCCAGTGCCGCAGCGGCCTTCAACTGCCTGGTCGAGCAGGCCATCGACCGCAAGATGGCGCGCACCGCCTGGCGGCCCACGGCCAAGGGCGAGCTCGGCAACATGCAGGCGCTGAGCTTCTCGGCGGTGCTGTGCGGCGCCGGCAGCGCACTGCTGTACTGGTGGGTGAACCCGCTGACCATGTGGCTGACCTTTGCCACCTTCGTCGGCTATGCGGTCATCTACACCGTGGTGCTCAAGCCGATGACGCCGCAGAACATCGTCATCGGCGGTGCCTCGGGTGCCATGCCTCCGGTGCTGGGCTGGGCGGCGATGCGCAACGACGTCGGCCCCGAGGCGGTGGTGATGTGCCTGATCATCTTCCTGTGGACGCCACCGCACTTCTGGGCGCTGGCGCTGTACCGGGTGGAAGACTACCGCCGCTCGGGCCTGCCGATGCTGCCCGTCACGCATGGTTCCGATTTCACGCGGCTGAACGTGCTGCTCTACACCCTGGTGCTGTTCGCGGCCACGCTGCTGCCCTTCGTCATCCGCATGAGCGGCTGGCTTTACCTGGTGTCGGCGGTGGTGTTGGGCGGCTGGTTCATCGCCTACGGCATCATGCTGTGGCGTGACTACAGCGACGCGCTGGCGCGCAAGACCTTCCGTTTCTCCATCCTCTACCTCTCGCTGCTGTTTGCCGCGCTGCTGGTGGACCACTACCTGATGCCATGGCTGTCCTGACCTCTCTTCTCACGCGCCGGCGCGGCCTGGCCCTGGCATGCGCCACCCTGGTGTCCGGCCTGCTGGCCGGCTGCGAGCGTGGTGCACCGGGCGCTGGCGCCGGCCGCGCCGCCTTCAAGGGCGTGGACATCACCGGTGCCGACTATGCGCGCCAGCTCAACCTGAACGATCCCGATGGCAAGGCGCGCACGCTGGCCGAGTTCAAGGGCAAGGTGGTGGTGGTGTTCTTCGGCTACACCCAGTGCCCGGACGTGTGCCCCACCACGATGGGCGAACTGGCCGAGGTCAAGCGCAGTCTGGGCGCTGACGGCGCGCGCGTGCAGGGCATCTTTGTCACCGTCGATCCCGAGCGCGACACGGCCGAGTTGCTGAAGGCCTATGTGGCTAATTTCGGCCCCGAGATGCTGGGCCTGCGCGGCACGCCCGAGCAGACCCAGGCGGCGGCCAAGGAGTTCAAGGTGTTCTACAACAAGGTGCCGGGCAAGACCGAGACCAGCTACACCATCGACCACACGGCCGGCTCCTACGTGTTCGATGCCCAGGGCCGCGTGCGCCTGTTCGTGCGTTACGGTGGCGGCGCCAAGGCCCTTGCCGAGGACCTGAAGACCCTGCTGGCGGAAACCACCTGACCCGGTTCGAGGGGAGGCGCCACGCGATCTGACGTGGTACCTTGTCAGATCAACTTGTCAGGGCCCGTGCGGGCACAGGAGGCGAATCCCCATGCGACAACTCATGCCAATGGCCGCAGCGGCGGCGGCCCTTGTCCTGCTGGCAGGCCCGGCACAGGCCCAGAGCGTGAGCTACGGCTTCGATGCCGGCGACGACGGCTGGACCGTGTTTGACGGCGGCGACCTGAGCTGGCAAGCCACGGGCGGCAACCCGGGCGGCTACCTGCGCATCGCCGATTCCACCAGCGGCGACTTCCTGGCCGTGGCGCCGGCTGCCGTGCTGGGCAACCGCAGCAGCTGGCTGGGCGCGACGCTGGCCTTCGACGCCAAGAACATCAACAACGTGGCACCCAGCTGGTCTGACTTCGGGCGCGTCACGCTGACCGGTGGCGGCACCAACCTGTCGCTGGATGTGGTGGCCGATCAGCAGCCGCCCGCCGACGGCCAATGGCACCGCTACAGCGTGCAGCTCAGTCAGGACGTCTGGGGTCCCTCGCTGGCCATGGTGCTGGCCGATCTGCGGGGGCTGAGCATCAAGGCCGAGTTCCACAACGGCATCAACGAGGTGGTGGGGCTGGACAACATCAGCATCACCGCCGTGCCCGAGCCGTCCAGCTGGGCGCTGCTGGCGGCCGGCGGCCTGCTGCTGGCTGCGGCCGCGCGGCGCCGCGCACGCTGAGCGCCGGTGCAGCCGCCAAGCGAAAGGGCCACCGCAAGGTGGCCCTTTTCACTGGCGCGGCCAGTGTGGTGGGTCAGGCCGTGGCTTCCAGCGCCTTGCGCATCTTCTTCATCGCTGCCACCTCGATCTGGCGGATGCGCTCGGCGCTGACGCCGTACTCGGAGGCGAGCTCGTGCAGCGTCATGCCGCCGCTGCTGTCGTCGTTGACCTTCAGCCAGCGCTCTTCCACGATGCGGCGGCTGCGCGCATCCAGCACGTCCAGCGCGCGCAACAGGCCGTCGCCCGACAGCGCATCGCGCCGGCGGTCTTCCAGCACGCGGGTGGGCTCGCTGCGCTCGTCGGCCAGGTAGGCAATCGGGGCGTAGCCACCTTCGTCGTCGCCGTCGGTCTGCGGCTCCAGCGCCACATCGCCGCCCGACAGCCGGGTTTCCATCTCCACCACCTCGTCGGGCTTGACGTTGAGCTGCGCGGCCACACGCTCGATCTCGGCGGCCGACAAGGTGTTGCGGTGCAGATCCGCATCGCTGGCATCGCCCTTGAGGCTTTGCTTGAGCGAGCGCAGGTTGAAGAACAGCTTGCGCTGCGCCTTGGTGGTGGCCAGCTTCACCATGCGCCAGTTCTTCAGGATGTATTCGTGGATCTCGGCCTTGATCCAGTGCAGCGCATAGCTCACCAGGCGCACGCCCTGCTCGGGATCGAAGCGCTTGACGGCCTTCATCAGGCCCACATTGCCTTCCTGGATCAGGTCGCCCTGCGGCAGGCCATAGCCCAGGTACTGGCGGCTCACGCTGACCACCAGGCGCAGGTGCGACAGCACCAGGCGGCCGGCGGCGTCCAGATCGCCGGCATCGCGCAGGCGGCGGGCGTAGGTGCTTTCTTCGTCCTGCGTCAGCATCGGCAGCTGGTTCACGGCGGACACGTAGGCATCCAGGTTGCCCAGCGAGGGCACCAGGGCCCAGGGGTCACGAACCGACAGCGCAGTGGTGGAGGACAGATTGGTCATGGTGCTGTGGAGAGCTCCGGAGCCATTTGGTTCCGTTGATATTAGCACTCGCCTGGAATGAGTGCTAACGGCGGGAGATCCGGCAGAACCGGCCAGTTTCAGCCGAAGCGCGAGTCGGCCTCGGCCAGCTGCGCGTCCAGCACCGCCAGGAACTGCGGCAGATCGAGCGGCTTGGTCAGGTAGTGGCGCGCGCCCATGGCCAGCGCCTGCTGCACCCGCGCCGGCGTGGCATCGGCCGACAGGGCCACCACCGGCACCTGGGCGCATGGCGGGTCGTGCTGCAGGCGCTCAAGCAGGGCCAGGCCGTCGATGTCGGGCAGGTGCATGTCCAGCAGCAGCAGGTCGGGCGGCTGCCGGCGCACGGCCTCCAGGCCGTCGAGACCCAGCGTCGAGACGCTCAGCCGCACCTGCGGGCGCTGCAGCAGGATGCCGCGCATCACCTCGATGTTGGTCTCGTTGTCCTCGATGTAGTGCACATGGCGCTGGCGGTAGCCGGGCAGCAGGGGGTCCGCGGCGGGCTGGGGCGGCCGCTCGGCCGGCGCCGGCTCGCGTGGCGCCAGCGGCAGGCGCAGCACGAAGATGGCGCCGGTGCCGCCCACGCCCATGCGGCTGCCGCTGCCCTGCTCGGCATGCAGGCTGCCGCCCATCAACTCGGCCAGCCGGCGGCTGATCACCAGGCCGATGCCGGTGCCCTCGACATTGCCATGCTCGCGCCCCAGCCGGTTGAAGGGCTGGAACAGCTCGGCCATCTGCGCATCGCTGAGGCCCAGGCCGGTGTCGCACACACGCAGCTCCACGCGGGTGCCGTCGGCCATCACCTGGGCGTCCACCGTGACCCGGCCCTGGTCGACGTTGTACTTCACCGCATTGCTCAGCAGGTTGGTGAGCACCTGGCGCAGCCGCGTCTCGTCGGCCAGCACCTCGGGCAGCGCGGGATCCAGGCTGGCCAGCACCTGGATGCCACGCCGGGCGGCGGCGGTCTCGACCATCGCCGCACAGTGCTGCACCAGCGGCGCCAGCCGCAGCCGGCCCGGGGTCAGGCGCATCTCGCCGGCCTCGATGCGCGAGAGATCCAGCGTGTCGTTGATCATCTCCAGCAGGTGCCAGCCGGCCCGCAGGATCTGGGCCGCCCAGCCCGCCTGGTGCGGGGCCAGCGGCTGGCGGCGGTCGAGCTCGAGCAGCTGGGCGAAGCCGAGCATGGCGTTCAACGGCGTGCGCAGTTCATGGCTCATGCGCGAGAGGAATTCGCTCTTGGCCAGGTTGGCCGATTCGGCCAGCGCACGGCCCTGTTCGGCCACCTGGCGGCGGCGGCGCTCGGTGATGTCCTCGATCACGGCCACCAGGCGCTCGGGCCGGCCCACGGCATCGAGCAGCACGCTGCACTGGACCTGCACCCACATCTCCTGGCCGTCGGGGCGGCGCAGGCGGGCCGGCGGCCACAGCCCGGGCGGGCCACCCTGCAGCAGGCGGCCGAGCTGGGCTGCGGCACTGTCGCGGTCTTCGGGCTGCAGCAGCTCGGGGATGCGCCGGCGCGCCAGGCGTTCGGCGCTCAGGCCGGCCATCTCGCGCAGGCGCGGGTTGGCCTCGCGGATGCGGCCGTCCAGGTCGGCGTAGACGATGCCCAGCGGCGCCTGGTCGAAGATGTTGCGCAGACGCCGCTCGCTGTCGCGCAGCGCGTGCTCGGTGCGCTCGCGTTCGGCCACTTCGCGTTCGAGGTCGGCGGTGCGTTCGGCCACCGCGGCCTCGATGCGGCGGGTGCGGCCGGTGACCACCAGCAGCAGTGTGGTGAGCAGCCCGGTGGCCACCAGGCCTACCAGCGAGAACAGCCAGGCATTGCCGCGGCCCGCATCGGGCACCTGCGCGGCGCGTGCGCTGAGCAGCAGATCCCAGCGCCGGCCGGCGAAGCTCAGCGTGCGCCGGTGGCTCAGCCTGTCGCCGTCCTGGGCCGTGCCGGGCAGGGCGTCGGCCGCGGCAGCCAGCTCGCAGCCCACCGGGCCGGCCAGACGCCGGCGCGTGGCCCCGGCATCGTTGTCCACCAGGCACCAGGCCAGGTAGGGCTGGGCGCTGCGCCGTGCGGCGTCCATCACCGCCTGCATGCGCAGCGACACGAAGACCACGCCGCGCAGCGCGGCGCGGCGCGCATCGGGCTGGGCCAGCGCGCCATCGGCATACAGCGCACGGTAGACCACCACGCCGGACTCGTCGCCCGGCACCTGGGTGAGCACGAACGGTACGGTGGCCGCGGCGGTGTCGGTGAGCGTGGCGCGGTCGATGGCCACGCGCGCCGACGGCACGCTGCGTGAATTGAGGCCCAGCGCCGCGGCATTGCGGTCTTCAGGCTCGATGTAGCGGATGGCCATCAGCGCGTCGTCGGCAGCCTGGGGCGTGGCCGGCTGGGCGCCGTCGCGGCGGTCGAAGACCTGCAGCGCGCGGCCGTCCAGTTCACGGGCGCGGGCCTCGAAGCGCGGCACGGCGCTGCGCGTCAGGCGCTCGGCATGGCCGATGGCCTGCACCGGCAGCGCCATCGCCAGCCAGGGCGCGGCGGCGCGGCGCATCTCCAGCACCGAGACATCGTCGGACGCCAGGAACACGCCACGCACCGCTTCCAGCGTGTGCAGGGTGGCCAGCAGCTGGCTGTCGATGGCCGCCACCGCGTGCGCCGCATCGCGCTCGAACACGCTGCGCACGCGCAAGCCATCCCAGCGCGCCACCACCGTGGTGGTGAGGGCCAGCAGCGCCGCGGCCACCAGCAGCGGCAGCGCCAGCGTGAGCCGGCGCGCGGCCCAGTCGGCACGCGGCCGGCCCAGCCAGGCCAGCGCCACCGGCGTGCCGATCAGCACCCCCAGCGCATCGCCCAGCCACCAGGTCCACCACGTGACCAGGCGATCCTCGGCACCCAGCACGCCGCTCAGGCTGAGCGTCAGCGTGGCCATGCTGGCACTGACGGTGCAGCCCACGGCCGCCGCCAGCACGGCAAAGCGCAGCACCTCGCGCGGCTCGACCAGTGCTGGCGGGCCCGGTCTGCGGCGCATCAGCAGCCAGCGGCCGATCAGGGCCTGCAGCAGTGCGCCGGCCGACAGCGCGGCCGCAGCGGCCCAGGCGCCCGGCGCCAAGGGCCCGAATTGCGCGCTCCAGGGCACGTGCACCGCCAGCGCGCCCAGCAGCACGCCGGGCACGGCGCTGCGCCCATGCACCAGCAGGGCCGCCAGCGCAATGCCCGCAGCCGGGTACAGCGGTGATGCGTTGGCGGGCGGCATGGCCAGCAGCAACGCCAGCTGCCCTGCCACCAGGTAGGCCAGTGCCGTGCCCAGCACCACGCGCAAGGCGCCCCGGCCCGGGCGGGGCAATGCGGCGACGGTGGTGGCGAAACTGCGGCTCAAGGGCGGTGCTGCGGTGGGGCGGCCCCGGCCGCCCCGAGGCTCAGACGTTGAACAGGAAGTTCATCACGTCGCCATCCTTGACGACATATTCCTTGCCTTCGGCCCGCATCTTGCCCGCATCCTTGGCGCCTTGTTCACCCTTGAACTGGATGAAATCCTCAAAGGCGATGGTCTGCGCGCGGATGAAGCCGCGTTCGAAGTCGCCATGGATCACGCCGGCCGCCTGCGGCGCGGTGTCGCCGATGTGGATGGTCCAGGCGC
>CAYPDO010000202.1:2545-7606 GCA_964409495.1 uncultured Bordetella sp. | reverse complement strand
GCTGGGCTCGCTAGCCGCTTCGTTTGCCCAATAGAGAGATCGCACCGGACCATGGACTCCCAACAGGCGTTTCACCTTGGCCAGCAGGGCCTGTACATGCTGCTGCTGGTGTCGGCGCCGCTGCTCATCACCGTGCTGCTGGTGGGCCTGGTGATCAGCGTGTTCCAGGCCGCCACGCAGATCAACGAGGCCACGCTGAGCTTCGTGCCCAAGGTGGTGGCCGCGGTGGTGGTGCTGGCGGTGGCCGGGCCGTGGATGCTGACCATGCTGACCGAATACATCCAGCAGACGCTGCTGGCCATTCCGGCCGCGGTGGGCTGAGGGTGAAGCCCCCACGTCGCTGCGCTCCTGCCCCCCGGGGGGGCGCTCGGCCCCTTGGGGCGGCCCGGCGGGGCCTCGGATCCGCCTCGACCGCCACCGGGGTTTCGGCGTGATCACCTTCACCGAGGCCCAGCTGCTGGCCTGGCTGACGCCGGTGTTCTGGCCCTTCGTGCGCGCACTGGCGCTGCTGGCCGCGCTGCCGGTGTTCAGCCAGCGGGCGGTGCCGGCGCGGGTGAAGATCGGGCTGGCGCTGTTCATCGCCCTCGCCGCGCAGCCCTCGCTGCCGCCGGTCACGCCGGTGGCGCTGGATGCCCTGCCGGCCTTCACCCAGCTGGCGCAGCAGCTGCTGGTGGGCCTGACGCTGGGCTTCGCGGTGCGCGTGGTGTTCTCAGCGGTGGAGCTGGGCGGCGAGCTGATCGGCCTGCAGATGGGCCTGAACTTCGCCGGCTTCTTCGACCCGGTGAGCGCCTCGCAGGGCACGGCCAGCGCGCGCTTCATGGGCACCATCGTGGCCTTCCTGTTCGTGCTGATCGGCGGCCACCTGGCGATCATGGCTGCGCTGGTGCGCAGCTTCGAGGTGTTTCCGGTGGGTGGCGAGCCGTTCGCCTTCCTGCGCGCCACGCAGCCCCAGGTGTGGGGCCGCGAGCTGTTCTCGCTGGGCCTGTGGATTGCGCTGCCGCTGGTGGGCATGCTGCTGTTCGTGAACCTGGTGCTGGGCGTGATCGCGCGCGTGGCGCCGCAGATCAGCATCTTCTCGGTGGGCTTTCCGCTCACGCTGTCAGTGGGCCTGATCGGCATGCTGCTGACGCTGCCGATGATGGAGCAGCCCTTCCTGATGGCGCTGGAGGACATGCTGGCGCACTTCCGCTGAGCGCTTGTGCGCCGGCCGGCGCCGGCTCAAGTTGTCGCGGCGCAGGCCGATAGAAATCGCAACACCGGGCCGGTTCCAGGGCCCGGCCCGACCCCGTTGCGGGTCGATCACCGCCCCCGGATGCCCAGCCCATGTCGCCCGTCCTCAGCTTCTTCAGGCCTCCCGTGGTGCTGCCGGCCATGCCCGAGGTGGCCCGCCGGCTGCTGGGCACCTTCGGCCGCGACAACGTCAGCATCGACGAGCTGGTCACGCTGATCGGCACCGATCCGTCGCTGTCGGCGCGCCTGCTGCGCCTGGCCAACAGCCCGCGCTATGCCCCCAGCCGGCCGATCACGCGCCTGCACGAGGCGGCGCAGATCATCGGCCTGGGTGCGCTGCGCGGCCTGGCGCTGGGTGCCAGCCTGGCCGACTGCTTTCCGCACCCGCCGGGCTTTGACCGCCTGCGCTTCTGGCGCCAGAACCTGGCCACCGCTGGCCATGCGCGCTGGCTGGCCCAGGCGGCCGCGGTGGACGCCGACACCGCCGAGACGGCCGGCCTGATGCTGCGCAGCGGCCAGCTGCTGATGCTGATGCACGAGCCCGGTCTGCTGTCGCTGGTGGAGGCGCTGACCGGCCCGCCCGACAGCGTGTTCGAGCTCGAGCGCCTGCACTTCGGCTGCACCCATGCCGAGGTGAGCGCCGAGCTGGCGGTGCGCTGGCGTTTCCCCACGGCACTGGTGGATGCCTTGCACAGCGCGGGCAATCCGCTGGCGGTGCGCCCGTTCCAGCGCATAGGCGCGGTGCTGCGCCTGGCCAGCGTGCTGGCCGATGCCGGTGATGCCGGCCTGGACCCGGTGGCCTCGGTCGATCTCGCCCAGCCCGAACTCGGCCACGCGCTGGGCCTGGACCTGGCGGGCATGGCCGACCTGTGCCCGCACCATGCGATGCTGACGCTGGCGGTGGACGCCTTCGTGTCCTGAACCCTTGCGCGGTGCTGCGCTGCCTGGCCTGGTTTGGCGTGGCGCGGTGCGGCGTTCGAAGGGGGAACTGGCCTTGCCGGCGGGCGTTTCCCATGGCTCGCTGCAGCGCGCCATGGGAACGCCCCGCCGCCAAGGCACACCAAAACCAAAGCAGGCCAACGCCAAGCCAACGCCAGGCCAAGCCTCAGGCCGCCAACCGCCCCTCGCGCAGCGCCCGCGCAATGCCCGCCAGGTCCAGCACCCGCAGCATGCGCTGCTCCGCCCCCTGCCCCACCTGCGCCAGCGTGCGCGAGCGCAGCGTGTGGGTCAGCGCATCGGCGTCGCCCACGCCGTGGGCCGGCAGCAAGGGTTCCCAGTCGGCCGCCTCGATGGCACGCAGCCGCGGCACGGCAAAACCCACCCAGTCGTCACCCGACTGCACCACCAGCACGCTGGCGGCGGCACCCATCGGCAGATCACCGGCAGCCGCCAGGCGCGGCAGGCTCAGCACCGGGATCGAGCGGCCGCGGTCGACCACCAGGCCCATCACGGCGCTGTCGCCCGCCCGGCCGGCCTCGCCAGGCACCAGCGCCCCGAGCGCCCCCATCGCCCCCGGCTGCCCGTCGGTGCGCAGCGGCAGGATCTCGGCGAGCTGTTCGATCGGCACCGCGGCCTCGCCGGCCAGGTCGAAGGTGACCATCGCGCGACGGCCGATCAGGGTCGTCGTGACATCGCCGGGCGCCGCCGGCCCAGCGGCCGCACCGTGCTGGGTGCTGGCCAGCGCGCACAGCGCCTCGTCGTCATGCAGCGCGGCGCCCTCGAGTTCCAGGCATTGCGCCACGCCGTGTTGCTGGCTCAGCAGCCGTGCCATGGCCTCGGGCAGCGCCGACAAGGGCAGCGCGCCGGCAAACAGCGCCGGTCGCGGCAGCGCGAAGGCGGGCACGGCCACGGTGGCGCCACGCGCCACGCCCACCACATCCACCACGCGTTCCACCAGCAGCCCCACCAGGCCGCTGCGGCTGCGCAGCAGCAGCAGCTCGCGCGGCGCGCCGTCGGCCAGCCGGCCCAGGCCGGTGTGGGCCAGCAGGTCGACCACCGGCACGCGGTCGCCCAGGTAGTTCACCACGCCGCGGCAGGCGCCCATGGCCAGCACCGAGCGCTCCAGCACCGGCGCGGCCAGCGTGGCATGCACGGCCATCGCGTCGATGGCCAGCACCAGACCGCCCAGCTGCAGCAGCATCATCGGCACGGCCAGGGCCTGCGCCGGCACATCATCGGCCGCCGCGCCCTGCCGGCTGCGCGCAGGCTCGGGGTCCTCCACCATCGGCATGCCGGGCTGTGCCGCCAGCGCCTGCGGGCTCAGCAGGCTGACCAGGCTGCCGTCGTCGGCGCGACGCAGGCTGCCGGCCAGCAGCGGCGGATCGCCGCCCTGCACCGGCATGTGCTTGAAGCTGCCTGGCGCCACGCCGAAGACGCCGGTCACGCCATCGGCCAGCAGGCCCAGCAGGCGGCCCTCGTACACCATGATCACCACGCAGGGGTAGCTGGCGTCGTTGGCCACGCGGCACAGCGCACGGCGCAGATCCAGCACCGGCAGCATCACGCCACGCAGATCGATGGCGCCCACCAGGCCGGGCGCCATGCTGGGCATGCAGTGCAGCGGCGTGAGCGGCACCACCTCGCGCAGTGCGCCCATCGGCAGCGCCACATGCAGCGTGCCCATCGAGAAGCCGCCGCAGCCCTCGGCCAGCGCCCGCGCCAGGGTGGTGTCGTCGGCCGGCGCGGCGCCGGCACGGCTGGCGCGGGCCTGGGCCGCGGCGCTGGCGGCCAGGCCCGGGCCCGGCGGATCACCGGGGTAGCCGGCATCCACCGGCTGCGGGTGCAGGCCCGCCGCCCCCGCGGCGCGCAGGGCCGGGTTCACGCGCTGCCACCGCCGGCCGCGCCGGTGAGCTCGTTGATCAGCGTCGAGACGGCCTGCGACGCGCTGCGCTGCAGCTCGGCCGACTGGGCGATCATGTTCACGCTGTGGTCGGTGCGCTCCACGGCGCTGAGCACGCCCTCGAAGCTGTGCGCGGCCTCCTTGCTCACCTCGGCGCCCTGCCCCACCTGCAGCACGGCCTCGTCGATCAGCTTGCCGATCTCGCGCGCGGCGGTGCTGCTGCGCTCGGCCAGCTTGCGCACCTCACCGGCCACCACCGAGAAGCCCACGCCGTGCTGGCCGGCACGCGCAGCCTCGATGGCGGCATTGAAGGCCAGCAGATTGGTCTGGTTGGCGATCTCGCCGATCACACGCACGATCTCGCCCATGCGCATCGAGCTGGCCTGGATGGCGCCGATGGCGGCGATGGATTTCTCCAGCGCCGCATGGCCGGCGCGCGCGGCCATCGTGGCGGCGTCGGCGGTCTCGGCCGCCGCGCCCGAGTTGGCGGCAATCTCGGTGATGCTGCCGGCCAGGCGCTCGATGCTGCTGCGCATCTCGCTGCTCTTGGCGGCGATGCGCTTCTCGAGCTGCACCTCGCGGGTCACGTCGAAGGCGTACTTGGTGACCTTGGTGACCTTGCCGTTGAGATCGAGGATCGGGTTGTAGGTGGCCTGGATCCAGACCTCGCGCTGGTATTTGCCCCGGCGCTGGAAGCGCCCGGACACGAACTCGCCCTCGCCCAGGCGCAGCCAGAAGTCGCGGTACTCCTCGCTTTGCGTGTACTCGGGCGAGCAGAACAGGCTGTGGTGCTGGCCCTGGATCTCGCGCAGCGTGTAGCCCATGGCCGCCAGGAAGTTGCGGTTGGCGGTGAGCACATGGCCATCGAGATCGAACTCGATCACCGCCTGCGCCTTGTCGATGGCCGACACCTTGGCCTCGAACTCGGCATTGCGCAGCTTGGCCTGGGTCACGTCGCTGGCGAACTTCACCACCTTCACCACCTTGCCACC
>CAYPDO010000202.1:0-2445 GCA_964409495.1 uncultured Bordetella sp. | reverse complement strand
CACCACCTTGCCACCGGGATCGAACACCGGGTTGTAGCTGGCATGGATCCACACCTCGCGCCCATGGTTGCCGATGCGCTTGTACTCGCCCGAGATCACCTCGCCACGCGACAGCCGCTCCCAGAAGTTGAGGTAGTCGGCACTGGCGGCGGTCTCGGGGTCGACGAACATGCGGTGGTGCCGGCCCACCAGCTCCTCCAGCCGGTAGCCCTTGAGGCGGCAGAAGTTCTCGTTGGCGGTGAGCACCTTGCCGCTGCTGTCGAACTCGATCATGGCCTGCGCGCGGTCAATGGCCTCGAGCTTGCCCTGCGCCTCGAGGCGGGCGCGCTTCTCGGTGGTGATGTCCTGGGCGATCAGGATCACCTTGGCCAGGCGGCCGTCCAGGCCCAGCACCGGGCTCAGCGTGGTGGCGAACCACAGCTCGCGACCGCCGTTGGCCCGGCCGCGCATCTCGTAGGCCACCGAGCGGCCGTCGGCCAGCCTGGCCCAGTTCTGCTCGTAGGCGGGGTGGGACGTGTCCTCGTCGAACTGCACGAAGCTGCCCGGCTTGCCCACCACCTGCTCGCGGTCATAGCCCAGCGCCTTGAGCAGCCGGTCGTTGACCGAGACGATCTGGCGCCGGCAGTCCATCTCCAGCACGCAGGCGCTGTCGCTGACGGCGGCCATGCGCGCCGCCAGCTCGAGGGCCGCGAGCTTGCGGTCGGTGACGTCGGTGCAGAACTTGACCACCTTCACCGGCTGACCCTCGTGGTCGAGCACGGGGTTGTAGGTGGCCTGGATCCAGATGCGCCGCCCGTCCTTGCCCAGGCGCAGGTACTCGCCGCTGTCGTACTCGCCACGGCCCAGCTTCAGCCAGAACTGGCGGTAGGCGGCGCCGGCCGACTCGTCGGGCTCGACGAACATGCGGTGGTGCTGGCCGATCACCTGGTCGATGTCGTAGCCCACCAGCTTCAGGAAGTTCTCGTTCGCGGTGAGCACATGGCCGGTCAGGTCGAACTCGATCACGCCCTGCGAGCGGCCGATGGCCGCCAGCTTGCTGTCGTCCTCGACCGACTTGTTCTTGGCGTCGGTGACGTCTGTTGCGAACTTCACCACCTTGTAGGGCTTGCCATCCACGTCGAGGATGGGCGTGTAGGTGGCCTGCAGCCACACCGCGCGGCCACTGGCCGTGCGGCGGCGGAACTCGCCGCCCTGCGGCTGGCCGTCGCGCAGCTCGGCCCAGAACTCCTGGTAGGCCTCGCTGGCCGCGAACTCCGCGTCGCAGAACAGGCGGTGCGGCTGGCCGATCACCGCCTGGCGCTGGTAGCCCAGGGTCTGCAGGAACAGGCCGTTGGCGGCGATCACCGTGCCCTGCATGTCGAACTCCACCACCGCCTGCGTGCGGTTGATGGCCGCGATGATGCCGTCGGCCTCCAGCACGCGCCGCTTGCTCTCGGTCACGTCGATGGCGTACTTCACCACCTTGATCGGCTGACCGGCGACGCCCAGCACCGGCATGTAGGCCGCATGCAGCCACACCGTATGGCCGTGCGCGTCGAGCCGCGCGAACTCGCCGGTGCGGTGCCGGCCGGCGCGCAGGTCGGCCCAGAAGACCTGGTACTCGTCGCTGGCGGCGAACGCCGCCGTGCACAGCATGCGGTGCGACTGGCCGATCACCTGCTCGCGGGTGTAGCCCAGCGCCTGCAGGTAGATGTCGTTGGCCGCGAGGATGTTGCCGTCGAGGTCGAACTCGATCACCGCCTGGGTGCGGTCGATGGCGGCGATGCGGCTGTCGTTCTCGAGCGCCTGGCGCTTGATCTCGGAGACATCGAAGGCGAACTTGACCACCGACACCACGCGGCCGTGGTCGTCCAGCACCGGGTTGTAGCTGGCCTGGGTGTGCACCAGGGCACCGTTCCTGGCGCGGCGGCGGTACTGCGCGGTGAACTGCTCGCCGCTGCGCAGCCGGTCCCAGAACTCGTGGTAGGCCAGCGAGGCCACCTCGTCGGGATCGCAGAAGATGCGGTGGTGCTGTCCGACGATCTCGTCCTCGCTGTCGTAGCCGAACAGCGTCAGGAAGTTCTGGTTGGCGCGCAGCACCGTGCCGTCGAGCGCGAACTCGATGATCGCCTGGCTGCGCTCGATGGCGGCAAACAGGCTGGCCAGTTCGGCGGCCGGGCGCCTGGCGACGGCGTCGCGCAGGGCGATGGCTTCTTCTTTGGAATTGGCGGACAAGTGCGGCTCCGATGCGGCGGCGGTGAGAGACGACCGCCGCATCGTCGACAACCGGCCCAGGCGCGCTGCGTTGGCGCATGCGTGGCCCCGGATGCTCCTGCGGTCCTGTACGAACCTTGATATCGGAGCGCCCCGCGCCGACTTGAGCCCGCCAATGTGCCGGATGGCACAGATGGGCCGCCGCCGGGCCGCGGCCATGGCGGCCCACCCACCCGCCCGGCCGGTGGCCTC
>CAYPDO010000201.1:0-7616 GCA_964409495.1 uncultured Bordetella sp. | reverse complement strand
AAACCGCTCGCCGGCATCCGCATCGTCGACCTGTCGTCGGTGTTCGCGGGGCCGATGGCCACGGCGCTGCTGGCCGACCAGGGCGCCGAGGTGATCAAGGTGGAGTCGCCCGAGGGCGACACCACCCGCGCCATCGGCCCGGCCAAGGGCGACCTGTCGGCCAGCTTCATCACCGCCAACCGCGGCAAGCGCGGCATTGCGCTGGACCTCAAGGCGCCCGAGGCGCGCGAGATCCTGCTGGCGCTGATCGAGCGTGCCGACGTGCTGGTGGAGAACTTCCGCCCCGGCGTGATGGCGCGCCTGGGCCTGGCGCCGGAGATGCTGGCCGAGCGCTTTGCGCGCCTGGTGCACCTGTCGGTCACCGGATTCGGCCCCGATGGCCCGCGCGCCGGCGATCGCGCCTATGACGCCGTGATCCAGGCGCTGGGCAGCGTGGCCGCCTCGCAGCGAGACTACAGCACTGGCGCGCCGGTGGTGCTGGCCAGCACGGTGAGCGACAAGGTCACCGCCCTCACCGCCGCGCAGGCCGTCACCGCGGCGCTGCTGCAGCGCGAGCGCACGGGCCGCGGCACGCGGGTGGAGGTGGCGATGCTGGATGCCACGCTGGCCTTCCAGTGGCCCGACACGATGTACAACCATGTCTTCGTCGACGAGCCGCCGGCGCCCTTCCCAGAGTTCGGCGCCACGCAGCGCCCGTGGAAGACGGCAGACGGCCATGTCACGACCATGGTGCCGCAGCCGGCCGAGTTCCGCGCGCTGTGCACGGTGCTGGGCCGGCCCGACATCGCCGACGATCCGCGCTTCGCCAGCCTGCCGCTGCGCTACCGCCACGGCGCAGAACTGCGCGCCACGCTGGAACCCCTGTTCCTGCAGTTCGACAACGCCACGCTGGAGGCCGCGTGCCGCCAGCACGGCGTGCCCATGGGCGTGATCCATGAGCGGCCGCAGGTGCTCACCGACCCGCAGGTGCAGCACAACCAGTCGGTGGTCACGCTCGACCATGGCGACGTCGGCCGCGTGCGCCTGGCGCGCGCCGGCGCGCGCTTCGACGGCCGGCCGATGGCCCCCGAACGCGGCGGTGCCCGCCTGGGCGAGCACGGCCTGGCCGTGCTGGAAGAACTGGGCTTTGATGGCGCGCGCATCGACGCGCTGCTGCAGGCCGGCGTGCTGAAGCTACCCGGCTGACACGGCCAGCGCCTGGTCGATGTCCCACAGGATGTCGTCCACATGCTCCAGGCCCACCGACACACGCACCATGTCGGGCCGCACGCCGGCGGCGCGCTGCTGCTCCTCGCTGAGCTGGCGGTGCGTGGTGCTGGCCGGGTGGATGATCAGCGTGCGGGTGTCGCCGATGTTGGCCAGGTGGCTCATGAAGCGCGCCGCACCGATGAAGCGCTCGCCCGCCGCCGCCCCGCCCTTCACGCCGAAGGCCAGCAGGCCGGAGGCCCCCGGCACGCCATCGATGGCGCGCATCTGCCGCTGCACCAGCGCGTGCTGCGGGTGCTCGGCCAGGCCGGGATAGTTCACCCAGCTGACCTGCGGGTGCTGCTGCAGATGCCGGGCCACCGCCAGCGCATTGCGGCAGTGGCGCTCCATGCGCAGCGGCAGGGTCTCGACGCCCTGCAGGATCTGCCAAGCGCTCATCGGGCTCAGCGCCGCGCCATACACGCGCAGCGTCTCCATGCGGCAGCGCATGGCAAAGCCGAAGTCGCCGAAGGTCTCGTAGAACTTCACGCCATGGTAGCCGGGTGACGGCTCGGTCATGCCCGGGAACTTGCCGTTGTCCCACGCGAAGCGCCCGCCATCCACCACCACGCCGCCCAGCGTGGTGCCGTGGCCGGCCAGGTACTTGGTGGCCGAATGCACCACGATGTCGGCCCCCAGCGCCAGCGGGTTGCACAGGAACGGGCTGGGCACGGTGTTGTCGACGATCAGCGGCACGCCGTGGGCATGGGCCACATCGGCCGCCGCGGCGATGTCCAGCACCACCAGGCTGGGGTTGCCCAGGCTCTCGGCGAACACCGCGCGGGTGTTGGGCCGCATCGCGGCGGCAAAGGCGGCCGCATCGGTGGCCTCGACAAACGTGGTCTCGATGCCGAACCTGGCCAGGTTCACCGCCAGCAGGGTCACCGAGCCGCCGTACAGGGCGCCGGCGGCCACCACATGGTCGCCGGCCTGCAGCAGCGTCATCAGCGCCATGGCCTCGGCGGCCATGCCCGATGCGCCAGCCACCGCGGCGCGGCCGCCCTCCAGCGCCGCCACACGCTCCTCCAGCGCCGCCACCGTGGGGTTGCTCAGGCGCGAGTAGACATTGCCGAAGGTCTGCAGGTTGAACAGCGCCGCGGCATGCTCGGCCGAATCGAAGACGAAGCTGGTGGTCTGGTAGATCGGCAGCGCCCGCGCGCCGGTCTCGCGGTCAGGGATCTGGCCGGCATGGATGGCCAGGGTCTCGGGGCGGAAGATGTGGTCGCTCATGTCGGTGCTTGGGCCGGATCGGCGCCGTGTATCAGCGCGGCCGCCGCGCCGAGATCACGCCGGTGTTCACGCCGGCCCAGTGCAGGCCGCCGAACAGGCGCGCATGCTCGATCTTCACGCAGCGGTTCATCACGCTGGCCAGGCCGGCGGCGCCGGCCTCGGCATGTGCCTGCAGGTTGGCCACGCCCAGCTGCTGCCACAGGCATTTCGCGCCGATGGCGATGGCACTGCGCGCAATGGGCAGCACATCGTCGGTCTTGCGGAACACGTCGACGATGTCGACCGGCTCGGTGAGGTCTTCCAGCCGCGCCACGCAGGGCATGCCCAGCACCTGGCCGCCGGCATAACGCGGGTTGACCGGCAGGATGCGGTAGGCCTTGCCCTGCATGTAGCTGGCGGCAAAGTAGCTGGGCCGGTGCCACTCGGCCGACAGGCCCACCACGGCAATGCTGCGCGCGCTGCCCAGCGCGTGGCGCAGCGCGGCTTCGCCCAGGCCGTCGGATGGCAGCGCGGACATCAGGCGCGCAAGCCTGGATCGGTGCCGGACATCGCGCCACCGCGCGCCGGCAGGTTGTGCAGGCCGCCAGCCAGCAGCACCTCGCGCACCCCCACCAGGCGCGAGGCCACGTTGCCGCGTGCGCGGCGCACGGCCGGGTCCTCACCGGGCGACACGGTGTCGCGCAAGGCATGTTCGAGCGCGGCGGCCTCCTCGGCCAGGCCCGGCAGGCCCAGCGTGGCGGCCAGCGACTTGAGGTCGTGCGCCAGGCGTTGCGCGCGGTCGATGTCGCAGGGCACGGCGTCGATCGCGCGTTCAAGCCGCGGCTCGAACTTCAGCAGCGGCTCGCACGCAGCCTCGAGCACGCGGTCATAGAGCTGAACGCCGCCCAGTCGCTCGAGGGCGCCGGGCAGGTCGCTGTCGGGCAGGGCATCCAGCGCGGTGAGGCGCGGGTCGGTCATCAGCCCGCTGTCAGAGGGCCGTTGCGATGCAAGATCGTCGCGCACCTGCGGCCTGTTCAGCAGCGCCAGCAACTGGGCGCGCGAATAGGGCTTGCCCAGGTGAGCGTCGAAGCCGGCCTCGCGCGCGGCCACCAGGTCGGCCGGATCGGTCTGGCCGCTGACGGCCACGATGAGTGCCGGCTGGCGCCGCCGACGGCGCTCGAAGGCACGCATCGTCCGCACCGCCTCCAGCCCCGACAGCGCCGGCATGTTCAGGTCGAGCAGCACGATGCGGTAGTGGTCGGATTCGAAACGCCGCACCGCGCTGCCGCCGTCGTGCACGGCGTCGATGCGAAAGCCCGTGCCTTCGACAAACGCCTGCAGCAGCATCAGGTTGTGCGGGCTGTCGTCGGCGGCCAGCACCGGCACCACGCTGCGCCCGCCGCGTGCCACGGCCGTGGCCGGCAGCGGCAGGCCGTCGGCACTGCGCGGCGTGGTCGGCGGCCCTTCGGGTGCAGCGGCGGTGGCCGGCAGCGGCAGCTCGACATGGAAGCACGAGCCCATGCCCTCGCGGCTGACGACACCGATCTCGCCGTCCATGGCCTCGGCCAGGCGCTTGCAGATGGCCAGGCCCAGGCCGGTGCCGCCCAGGCTCTGGGCCAGCGCCGGATCGGCCTGCACATAGGGCGTGAAGATGCGGTGGATGCGGTCGGGCGCGATGCCCACGCCGGTGTCGCGCACCTCGAAGCGCAGGTGCCTGCGGTCTCGGCCGAAGCCCACCAGCAGCGTCACCGTGCCCGCCGGCGTGAACTTCACCGCGTTGCCCAGCAGATTGCGCAGCACCTGGCCCACGCGCATGGCGTCGCCCACCACGGTCTCGGGCAGGTCGGGGTCGGTCTCGACATCGAGCACCAGGCCCTTCTGTTGGGCGCGCGCCTCGAACAGTGCCACCTGCTGCGCCACCAGCCGCGGCAGCGAGAACGGGTGGCGGGTCAGCGTGAGCAGGCCGGCCTCGCTCTTCGACAGATCGAGCAGGTCGTTGAGCATGTGCAGCAGGTCCTGCCCGGCATTGCTGAACAGCGCCACATGGCGCTTCTGCTGCGCATCCAGCCGCGTCTGCGACAGCATCTCGGCCGCCCCCAGCAGGGCATTGAGCGGTGTGCGGATCTCGTGGCTCAGATGGGCGAGGAAGTCGCTCTTGACCTGGTTGGCGGCCTCCAGCTCGGCGCGCTGCAGGCGCAGGCGCCGGGTCTCGCGCGCGGCCTCGAACTGCACCTGCCACAGGCCCACGCCGCCCAGCGCCAGCAGCAGGGCCAGCGGGGCGCCGATCTGGCTGAGCTGCCCGCGCCAGACCACCAGCGCGGTGTCGGCCAGCAGCAGCAGCACCAGGCCTGCCGCCACCGCCGCCAGCACCGGCCAGGCGCGCGGGCGCATGCCGCGCCAGCCTTGCAGCGCCATCACCAGCCAGGGCAGCAGGCCCAGCGCCAGCAGCGCGGTGTCAATGCCCGCCTGCGGCGCCAGCAGCATGCGGTCGTATTCGAGCGCGTCATACACCGCTGCCAGGGTCACGGTGGCGCTGCGCAGGCCCTGGGCGGTGAGCACCTCGCCGCCCAGCGCCGCGCTGGCCCCCAGGAACACCACGCGGCCGCGCACCGCGTGGGCCAGCGCCTGGGCCTCGTCGGCCGGCAGCAGGCCCTGGGCGGCGGCATCCACCCGCCACAGCGACAGCGCGGGCGGCGCCGTCTCGGCACGGGCCAGCCAGGGGCGCACCCGCTGCTGCTCGTCCAGCAGCCACAGCGGCCCGGCGGGCGTCTGCACCATGAGCTGTTCACTGCGCCGGCCGCAGCGCATGGCCGCGGCCTGGGCCGGATGCAGTGCCTGCCAGGCGGCCAGCGGCAGCAGCGGCAAGGCCATGTCGCCAGCCTGCTGCCACAGTGGCAGATGGCGCAGCACACCGTCGTCACCGACCGGCACCGACAAGGCTCCCAGGCGGCCGGCGGGCACGCCGCCCGCCGCCCCGCCTTCGGCCCAGCGTGGCAGCTGCCAGCCGGCCTGCAGCGCCGGCACGCAGCCAGGCGGCGCCAGCTGGGTGCCCAGGCGGTCGCCCTCGCCCGGCACGCCGCGCGCGCCCAGCAACACGGGCGCCGGTGCGCTGGCCAGCCAGGCGGCGAAGGTTTCGTCGCCCTCCTTGGCGTCCACCAGCATCAGCCCGAAGGCCACGGCCCGGGCGCCGTTGGCCAGCAGCCAGCGTCCGGCCGGCACATAGGCATCGCGCCGCAGGGGCCACGCGCCCATGCGGCGCACGCTGTCCTCGTCGACATCGACCACCAGGGCCGCATCGGCCGGCGCATTGGGTGCCAGCAATGCGGCCTGCACATCCTGCCGGCGGTCAAGCCAGTGATCGATCGGCAGCAGCTGCACCGCCAGCTGCGCCAGCACCAGGGCCAGCAGTGCCAGGCCGGTGGCCACCAGCACGCCGCGGCCACGGCCGATGCTGCGCCAAAGCGCTGCCAGCGACGCGCGCGCGCCGAGGTCCGGGCTGGCGGGTGCGGCGCCGCGCGAGCCGGGCGGACGGGCGACGGGAAACTGGGCCGACATGGGAAACGACTGCTTACGGCTTTGACGGCACGCATCATCGCCGGTTTGGCCGCAGGCGCCCAGCGGCAGGCCGCGACGGCCCCGCGTCCCGATGGACGGCGTGAAATCGTGCATTACACTGCGCGCCTGCCAGGAGAGAGCCCCATCCGGGGCCGCCGAAGGCGCAGAGGCACCCCCTCGAACGCTCAGGCAAAAGGACTGGCAGGCGCACCGCGCAGGCGGGGCGTTCCTCACTGGAGAGAGGCGGGCCGGCGCGTGAGCGTCGCAGCACGTCCACCGAAGGGGCAAGCGGCCGGCGTCATCCACGCAGCTGCCAATCTCTCAGGTAAAGCGGACAGCGAGGGGTCTTTCCCATCCGGCGTGGCCGGGTGGGCGCCAGAACCCCTCGCCGTGAAGGAATGCGCCTCGTGTCCGACCAGTCCGCCGAAGCCCCTGCCGTCAGCGCCCCGCTGCTCACCACCCCGCTGAACGCGCTGCACCTGGAACTCGGTGCCAAGATGGTGCCGTTTGCCGGCTATGCCATGCCGGTGCAATACCCCGCCGGCATCCTGGCCGAGCACCGCCAGTGCCGTGCGTCGGCGGCGCTGTTCGATGTCTCGCACATGGGCCAGCTGAAGTTGCTGGGCGACGACGCCGCTGCCGCGCTGGAAACCCTGGTGCCGCAGGACATCCGCGACCTGGGCGTCGGCAAGCAGCGCTACGCCTTCTTCACCAATGCCGTCGGCGGCCTGCAGGACGACCTGATGGTCACGCGCCGCGCCGACCACCTGTTCCTGGTGGTCAACGCCGCCTGCAAGGACGCCGACACCCGGCACCTGGTCACCCACATCGGCCACCGCTGCACCGTGGTGCCGATGCCCGAACGTGCGCTGCTGGCGCTGCAGGGCCCGCAGGCGGTGAGCGCGCTGCGCTGGCTGAACGAGGGCGTGTGCGCCCTCACCTTCATGACCGGCGGCGATTTCACGCTGGCCGGTGCCGACTGCTTCGTCACCCGCTCGGGCTATACCGGCGAGGACGGCTTCGAGATCAGCGTGCCGGCCGATCAGGCCGAGGCCCTGGCCCGCGCGCTGCTGAGCCTGCCCGAGGTCAAGCCCGCCGGCCTGGGCGCGCGCGACACGCTGCGCCTGGAGGCCGGCCTGTGCCTGTACGGCCACGACATCGACACGCGTACCACGCCCATCGAGGCCGGCCTGGCCTGGGCCATCCAGAAGGTGCGCCGCCCGGGCGGCGCGCGTGAGGGCGGCTACCCCGGCGCCGACGTGATCGGCCCGCAGTTCGCCACCCCGCCCGGCGTGCGCCGCGTCGGCCTGGTGGGCCTGGAACGCGTGCCGGTGCGCGAAGGCGCGCCGCTGGTCGATGCCGACGGTCACCCGCTGGGCCGCGTGACCAGCGGCACGCTGGGCCCCACCGTGGGCCAGCCGGTGGCCATGGGCTACCTGGCGGCCAACCACGGCGCCCTGCACCACGAGGTGTATGCCGAGGTGCGCGGCAAGCGCCTGCCGATGCGCGTCTCGCCGATGCCCTTCGCGCCGCACCGCTATCACCGCGGCTGAGCGGCCCGCTGCCGCCCGCCGATCCCACCCGCCCTTCCCCCACCACCTCCGCCC
>CAYPDO010000200.1:0-7629 GCA_964409495.1 uncultured Bordetella sp. | reverse complement strand
TCGGGTAGCGGTGCGGCAGCTTGCGCAGGATCTTGTGGATGTCCATCGTGGTGATGGCAGCGGCGGCAGTGCTTGTCTCGGTCATGGCGTCGGGAACTTCTTTTCGAGGGCGCGCAGGCGGTCGCGCAGCGTGTGCAGCTGACGCAGCGTGGCGGCGTTCTTCTCCCACGACGCATTGTCGTCGATGGGAAACAGGCCGCTGTACTGGCCCGGCTTGTGGATGGAGCGCGTGACCACCGTGTGCGCCGTGATGTGCACGTGATCGGCCAGCTCCAGATGGCCCAGGATGATGGCGCCGCCGCCGGCGGTGCAGTGCCGGCCGATCCTGGCCGAGCCCGCGATGCCCACGCAGCCGGCCATCGCGCTGTGCGCGCCGATGCGCACGTTGTGGCCCACCTGGATCAGGTTGTCGAGCTTGACGCCGTCGTCCAGCACGGTGTCGGCCAGCGCGCCACGGTCGATGCAGGTGTTGGCCCCGATCTCCACGTCGTCGCCGATCAGCACCGCGCCCAGCTGCTCGATCTTGACCCAGCGCTGCTCGTCGCCGCGGCCTTCAGGCGCGAAGCCGAAGCCGTCGGCGCCGATCACCACGCCCGAGTGCACGATGCCGCGCGCACCGATGCGGCAGGCGTCCATCAGCGTGACGCGTGGCGCCAGGCGCGTGCCCTCGCCTACCGCCGCGCCAGCACCGAGGTGGCCGTGGCTGCCGATGACCGCGCCCGCAGCGATCTCGGCACCCGCGCCCACGTACACCCACGGCCCCACCGAGGCCGTGGCATGGATGCGCGCGCCCGGCTCCACCACGGCGCTGGCATGCACGCCCACGGTGGGCTGCACACGCATGCGCGCCGCCCACCATTGCGTGAGGCGGGCGAACCAGAGGTAGGGGTTGTCGGCCACGATGGCCGCGCCGCGCGCCGCGGCCGCCTCGCGCTGGGCTGGCGCCACGATCACGCAGGCGGCCTGCGTGCTGGCCAGCTGGCCGGCATACCTGGGGTTGGCCAGGAAGCTCAGGCTGGTGGCGTCGGCCTCGTCCAGCGGCGCCAGGCGCGTGATCGGCAGCTCGGGGCTGCCCAGCAGTTCACCACCGAAGGCCGGCGACAGTGCGGCGACGATCTCGCCCAGCCGCACCGGGCCCGGCACGGCGGCCAAGGCTTACTTGCCGCCCGCGGCGGCGTTGAGCGCCTTGATCACCTTGTCGGTGATGTCCACGCGCGGGCCGGCGAAGACCACGTCCTGCAGGATCAGGTCGTACTTCTCGGTCTCGAAGATCTGCTTGATGACCTTGTTGGCGCGCTCGACGATGGCGGCGGTTTCTTCGTTGCGGCGCTGGTTCAGGTCTTCCTGGAACTCGCGGCGCTTGCGCTGCAGGTCGCGATCACTTTCAACAAGTTCACGCTGGCGGCGGTTCTTCTCGCCTTCGGACAGCGTGGGGGCGTCCTTCTCCAGCTTGTCGGCAGCGCCCTTGAGCTTGGCGGCCTGGTCGTTCAGGTCCTTGTCGCGCTTGACGAAATCCTGCTCCATGCGCGCCAGCGCGGCCTTGGCCGGCGCGGCGTCGCGCAGCACACGCTCGCTGTTGACGTAGCCGATCTTCAGCTCCTGGGCCTGGGCCGGCGCCGACACGGTCAGCGCGGCGCCCAAGGCAGCGGCCACCAGCAGCGAATTCGTCAGCGACTTGAAGGCTCGAGTGATCATCAGAACGCGGTCCCGATCTGGAATTGGAAACGTTGGATTCTATCCGTGGGCTGCTTCTTCAACGGCACGCCCCAGCTCATCTTCAGCGGACCCACCGGCGACACCCAGGAAAGGCCCAGTCCGGCCGACGAACGCAGGCTGTCGGTGGTGATGCGCTCGCCCTCGCGCCAGACGTTGCCGGCATCGGCAAAGGCGAACAGCCGCAGCGACTTGTCGTTGCCCGTGCCGGGCACCGGCAGGTACAGCTCGGCGTTCAGGTTGATCTTGCGCGCACCGCCCACATAGGCGCCGGTGGGGTCAATCACGCCCAGCGAGTTCTGCTCGAACACGCGCACCGAGCCCAGGCCGCCGCCATAGAAGTTCTTGAACACCGGGTACGGTCGGCCGCCCTGGCCGGCGCCCCAGCCGAGCTCGCCGTTGACCATCAGGCTGAACTTGGGCCACAGCTGGAAGAACTGCTGGTACTGCAGGTTGGTGCGGGTGTAGCGCACATCGCCGGCCACGCTCCACTCGAAGTTCACGCGCTGGTACTTGCCGGCGCTGGGTGAGAGCGCGCTGTCGCGCTGGTCACGCGCCCAGCCGATGGTCAGCGGCACGGCGGTAGAGTTGGCGCCGTAGCGGTAGCGGTAGTCGAAGTAGCTGTTCGGGATGCCGGTGTTGGCGCCGATGCGGGTCTGCTCGGCACCGATGCCGAAGAACACGGTGTCGTACTCCGAGAACGGCACGCCGAAGCGCACCGCGCCGCCCGGCGTGGCGATCTGGTACTGGTCGCCGAGGCTGTTGTAGGGGCGCGAAGTGCGGTAGTACAGGTCGATGCCGCGCGAGATGCCGTCGACCGTGAAATACGGATCCACGCTCGAGAACACCAGGCTCTTGGACAGGCGGCTGGTGTTGACCTCGATGCCGAGGTAGTTGCCCGAGCCGAACACGTTGTCCTGGCGGATCGACGCGGTCAGCGCCAGGCGGTCGGCGCTGGAGAAGGTCAGGCCCACCATCAAGCTGCCGGTAGGTTTTTCGCTGACGTTGAAGGCCAGGTCCACCTGATCGGCGGTGCCGGCCACCTCGTTGGTGTCGACGGTGACTTCCTTGAAGTAGCCCAGGCGCTCGGCGCGCTCGCGCGAGAGCTTGATCTTCTCGCCGTCGTACCAGCTGGATTCGAGCTGGCGGAACTCGCGGCGCACCACCTCGTCGCGGGTGCGGGTGTTGCCTGCCACGTCGATGCGGCGCACGTACACGCGGCGCTGCGGCTCGGCCACCAGCACCACGGCCACCTGGCCGGTGGCGCGGTCGATCTCGGGCCGCGCATCCACGCGGGCGAAGGCATAGCCGTAGGTGCCGAACAGGTCGGTGAAGGCCTTGGTGGTGTCGGTGACCACGGCGGCGCGGTAGGGCTCGCCGGGCTTGATGCCGACCAGGCGCTTGAAGTCTTCCTCGCGGCCGAGGTAGTCGCCGGCCAGGCGCACACCGGTCACGGTGTAGGGCTGGCCCTCGCGCACGCTGATGGTGATTGAGATGTCCTGCTTGTCGGGCGAGATCGTGACCTGCGCGTTCTCGATCGCGAACTCGAGGTAGCCGCGGTTCAGGTAGTGCGAGCGCAGGGTTTCGAGGTCGGCATTGAGCTTGGCGCGCGAGTAGCGGTCGTTCTTGGTATACCAGGTGAGCCAGCCGCTGGTGGTCAGGTCCATCAGGCCCAGCAGCGAGCTTTCGCTGAAGACCTTGGTGCCGACGATGCGGATCTCCTTGATCTTGGCAGCGTCGCCCTCGGTCATCGTGAAGGTCACGTTGACGCGGTTGCGCTCTGTGGGCGTGATGGTGGTCACCACCTCGGCGCCGTAAAGGCTGCGCGACAGGTACTGGCGCTTGATCTCCTGCTCGGCGCGGTCGACCAGCGCCTTGTCGAAGGGCAGGCCCTCGCCGATGCCGGCGTCCTTCAGCGACTTGACCAGCGTGTCCTTGTCGAACTCCTTCAGCCCGACGAAGCTCACCGCCTCGATGACCGGGCGCTCCTCGACCAGAACCACGGCCACGCGGCCCTCGATCTCGATGCGCACGTCCTTGAACAGGCCGGTGGCGAACAGCGCGCGCAGTGCGGCGGCGGCCTTCTCGTCGGTGTAGGTGTCGCCGATGCGGAACGGCAGTGCGGCGAACACCGTGCCCGGGTCGGTGCGCTGCAGGCCCTCGACACGGATGTCGGACAGCACAAAGGGTTCGACCGCACGGGCAGCCGGGCTGGCCACCAGCATGGCCGCCGCGGCAAGGGCCACGGCAGCAGGACGGAACAGATGATCACGGACGCGATCAGGTGCGAAAGGAAGCATCAGCGCTTTCAGTGCAGGCCCACCAGGCGGGCAACATCGTTGAAGAGGGCCACCGACATCATCAGCAGCAGGATCGCGATGCCGCCGCGTTGCAGACGGGCGAGCCACTGATCGGAGACCGGGCGGCCGGTCAGGCCCTCGAAGAGGAAATATATCAGGTGACCGCCGTCCAGCATCGGCAGCGGCAGCAGGTTCAGCACCCCGAGGCTGACGCTGACCATGGCCAGGAAACCGAGGTAATAGGCCAGACCGCGCTCGACCGACTGGCCGGCCACATCGGCGATGGTGAGCGGACCGCTGAGGTTCTTCACCGAGGCTTCACCGATCAGCATGCGGCCGATCATGCGCAGCGACAGCATCGACACCTCGGCCGTGCGCTCGGCGCCTTTCACCAGGCCTTCGATCGGCCCCAGCCGCACCAGCACGGTCTGCAGCGGGCCGCCCACATAGGCGTCGATGCGGCCGATGCGCCGCTCGCCGTCGCGCACCACCCGCGGCGTGACGGTGATGTCGAGCTGGCGACCCTCGCGCTGCACGCGCCACTGCATGCCACGACCCAGGTCGCGCGCATCGGCGCCCTCGCCAGTGGCGCGGATGCGCTCGAACAGTTCTGCCGAATCGCCGATCAGCCGGCCATCGACCATCAGCACGCGGTCGCCCTTGCGCAGGCCGGCCTGTGCCGCCGGGCCGCCGGCCTTCACCTCGCCGAGGATGGGCTCGCTGAAGGCCTGGCCCAGGCCGATGCGCTTCATCACCGCGGCGTCGATGTCGCGCACGTCCAGTTCGTCAAGCGCCAGGCGCAGTTGGCGGCGGCCGCGGCCCTGCGCATCGCTGACCTCGAGCACTAGCGGCTCGCCGCGCAGTGCATGTTGCGTGACCTGCCAGCGCAACTCGTTCAGCGAGGGCAGCGGCACCCACTGGCCATCGTCGTCCTGCCAGGCCTGCACCCAGTCGCCGGCGCGCATGCCGGCACGCTCGGCCACGCTGGCCGGCTGCGGTGCCGACAGCAGCGGCTTGGTCTCGTTGACGCCGATCCAGTGCGCAGCGGCATACAGCAGCACGGCCAGCAGCAGATTGGCCAGCGGGCCGGCGGCCACGATGGCACTGCGCTGCCACAGCGGTTTGCGGTTGAAGGCCTGACCCAGCAGATGCGGCGCCACCGGGCCTTCGCGCTCGTCGAGCATGCGCACATAACCGCCCAGCGGCAGCGCCGAGAGCACGAACTCGGTGTCGTCGGCGCTCTTCTGACGGCGCCAGATCACGCGGCCGAAGCCCATCGAGAAGCGCAGCACCTTCACGCCGCAGGCTCGCGCCACGCGGTAGTGGCCCCACTCGTGCACCAGGATCAGCACACCCAGCGTGAGCAGGAAGGCGAACACGGTGGTGATCATCGGGCAAACGCCTGTGAGAGGGCCTGCACACGGGCCTGGGCCTGGCTGCGGGCGCGGGCATCGAGTGCCAGCAGGTCGTCGAGCGTGGCTGCGTCGGCGGCGCCCGGAATCAACGCCGCCACGCTGTCGGCGTTGACGCGGTGGATGTCGGTGAAGCGCAACCGCCGGTCCAGGAAGGCGGCCACCGCCACCTCGTTGGCGGCGTTCAGCACCGTGGTGCTGCCCTCGGGGCCGCGCAGCGCGTCATAGGCCAGTTGCAGGCCGGGGAAGCGCACCGCGTCGGCCGGCTCGAAGCTCAGCGCCGAGAGCTTCAGGAAATCCAGCGCGTCGGCGCCGGAGGCGATGCGCTCGGGCCAGGCCAGGCCCACGGCAATAGGCACCTTCATGTCGGGCGTGCCCAGCTGGGCCAGCACCGAGTTGTCGCGGCACACCACCATCGAGTGGATGATGCTCTGCGGGTGCAGCACCACCTCGATCTGCTCGGGCGCCAGGTCGAACAGCCAGCGCGCCTCGATGACCTCGAGCGCCTTGTTCATCATGGTGGCCGAATCGACCGAGATCTTGCGGCCCATCACCCAGTTGGGATGGGCCACCGCCTGCTCGGGCGTCACGGCCTGCAGCGTGGCCGGGTCACGCGTGCGGAACGGCCCGCCCGACGCGGTGAGCACGATGCGGGCGATGCGCTGCGGCCAGGCGCGGCGGTCTTCGGGCAGGCACTGGAAGATGGCCGAGTGCTCGCTGTCGATGGGCAGCAGCTCGGCGCCGCCTTCGGCCACCGCCTGCATGAACAGCCGGCCACCGACGACCAGCGCCTCCTTGTTGGCCAGCATCAGCTTCTTGCCGGCGCGCGCCGCGGCAATGCAGGCAGGCAGCCCGGCCGCGCCGACGATGGCCGCCATCACGCGATCCACGTCAGGGTGTGCCGCCACGTCGGCCAGGGCCTGCGGGCCGTGCAGCACCTCGGTGGCCAGGCCATCGGTGGCCAGCAGCGTGCGCAGGTGGGTGGCCTGCGCGGCCGTGCCCACCACGGCAAAGCGCGGCCGCCAGCGCCGACACAGCGCGGCCAGTTCATCCACGCGGTGCTGGGCCGTGATCGCGAAGGCCTCGTAGCGCCCAGGGTGCAGGGCCATCACATCCAGCGTGCTGGCGCCCACCGATCCGGTGGCGCCGAGGATGCAGACACGTTCAAGCATGCAGTGGAGTCCGGAGTTGCGTCGTGGGGCGGCGCAGGTCAGAGGCTGATCAGCGCCATGGCCGCCGGCAGCACCGGCAGCAGCGCATCGATGCGGTCGAGCACACCGCCGTGGCCCGGCAGCAGGCCGCTGGAATCCTTGGCGCCAGCGGCGCGCTTGACCAGCGACTCGAACAGGTCGCCCACCACGCTCAGGCCGGCCAGGCCCAGGCTGCCCACGACCACCGCCGGCCAGCCGAAGGTGCCCAGCAGCTGCGTGTACAAGCTGGCCGAGCCGAAGGCATGGTGGCGATCCACCCAGATCCAGGCCAGCGCCAGCAGCAGCACGCCGGCCCAGCCCGAGAACACGCCTTCCCAGCTCTTGCCGGGGCTGATGCCGGGCGCCAGCTTGCGCCGGCCGAAGGCGCGTCCGCCAAAGTAGGCGGCGATGTCGGCCACCCACACCAGGGCCATGGCCGACAGCAGGAAGTTCACGCCGATCACACGCGCCGCGGCAATGGCATTCCAGCCCACCGCGAGCAGGGCCACGCCGATGGCCCAGCGCAGCGCCACCGGCAGCCGGGGCCAGCCGGCCGGGCCGGCGCGCAGCGCCCAGCCACCGGCCAGCACCCAGGCCAGCGTGGCCGGCCACCACAGGCCGCGCTGCTCGGGCAGGGCCTGATTCAGGCCGAGGATCAGCGACACGGCCACCACGGCCAGGCCGGTGGCCACGGCCACCGCGCCGCCCAGGCCGTTCAGGCGCGACCACTCCCAGCCAGCCGCGCCGATCAGCAGCAGCGTGAGCGCCGCAAACGGCCAGGCCACCGGCGCGAACAGCGCCGGCAACAGCACGGCCAGCAGCACGATGGCGGTGATCACGCGCTGGCGCAGCATCGTCGATCCGGGCTCAGGGTGCGCCGGGCGACACGGCGCCGAAGCGCCGCTCGCGACCGGCATAGTCGGCCAGCGACGCGTCAAGCGCGGCAGCATCAAAATCGGGCCACAGGCAGTCGGTGAACACCAGCTCCGAGTAGGCCACCTTCCACAGCATCAA
>CAYPDO010000199.1:0-7656 GCA_964409495.1 uncultured Bordetella sp. | reverse complement strand
CGGTGCCTGGCCGCGCAGTGCGGCCGGGCTCGCCACGCCATGCCGTGCCATGGCAGGCGATGCAACGCCCAGTCCTGCCCGCCACGCGCGCGGATTCCATCCGCCAGCGGTGGTCATCGGGCAGTGGCGGCGCGCCGCTGCGCCGCCGCATCGAGAACACCTCTTTTGAAGTCAGCCATGAGCCTCCAACACCCTTGCACCACCCCGCCGCGCCGCCATGCCCTGGCGCTGGCCATCGCCCTGCTGCCCGTGGCCGGCGCGCACGCCCAAGGCGTGGCCACCGAGCGCGACCTGACGCCCAGCGTGGTGGTCAGCGGCACGCGCTCGCCGCTGGACCCCAACCTGCCGAGTTCCACCTACTCGATCACCCGTGAAGCACTGGAGCGCACGCCCACGATCAATGTGCAGGACGCGCTGAACTACGCGCCCAGCGCGGTGGTGCGCCGACTGAAGGTGGGCGATGTCAATGGCGGCCTGGCCGGGCGGTCGTTCTCCACCGGGCAGCCGCAGCGCGTGCTGGCCTATGTGGACGGCATGCTGATCAGCAACTTCCTGGCCTCGCACCAGGTGCCGCGCTGGAGCATGGTGGATGCGGCCGAGGTCGAGCGCATCGACCTGCTCTACGGCCCCTACTCGGCCATCTATCCCGGCAACTCGATCGGCTCGACAGTGGCCATCACCACCCGCGCGCCCAAGGGCTTCGAAGGTGCCGCCACGGTGCGCGCCTACCAGCAGACGCAGGACAACTTCGGCTACACGCAGCGCTTCAACGGCTACCAGGCCAGTGCCTACCTGGGCCAGCGCTGGGGCCAGGCCTGGGCCGCGCTGACCGTCAACCACACCCGCGCCGATGCCCATGGCACGGGCTATGCCACGGCCGCCTTGGCCAGCAGCAACAGCGGCGGCACGGCCGTCACCGGCGCGGTGCGCGAGGCCGATGTGCTGGGCAAGCCGACGCTGATCTTCGGCAACACCAGCCTGGCAGACACCACCCAGAACCTGGCCAAGCTGAAGCTGGGCTATGACTTCTCGCCCACGCTCAAGGCCGATCTGGTGGCTGCCTGGTTCAACAGCCGGGCCGATGGCGGCGCCGACACCTTCCTGCGCGATGCCAACGGCCAGCCGGTGTGGCGCGGCAAGGTGCTGGTGGATGGCGCCTCGTACACGCTGCCGCTGATGGGCCCGCGCGGCAGCGAAGACGCGCACCGCCACCTGGGCCTGCGCCTGCGCACGCAGAACGCCGGCGGCTGGAACGGCTCGCTGCAGGTGTCCGACTACAGCATCCTGAAGGACGAGAGCCGCACCTCGGGCGCGGCGATGGACGCCTCGGCCGGCACCGTGGCCGGCACCCTGGGTTCAAGCGTGGGCGCGGGCGGCGATGGCACCGGCTGGCGCACGGCCGAGGTGCAGGTCACCTACACGCCGAGCGGCGCCGAGCGCCATGCGCTGGCCTTCGGCCTGCACCAGAACAGCTACACGCTGCACAGCCGCAGCTACGCGTTGTCGAACTGGCATGACGCCGGCAGCAAGACCAGCGAGACCGCCAATTACCACGGCCGCACGCGCATCCGAGCCGCCTATGCGCAGGATGCCTGGCAGTTCGCACCCGACTGGAAGCTCACCACCGGCCTGCGCGTCGAGCGCTTCGAGGCCACGGACGGCAGCCAGTATTTCAGCGGCGCCAACGGCAACCGGCCGCTGGCCTATGCCGAGCGCAAGCTCTCGGGCACCAGTCCCAAGCTGAGCCTGGCGCATGCGCTGAACGACCAGTGGCTGCTGAAGGCCTCCTACGGCCGCGGTGTGCGCTTTCCCACCGTGGCCGAGCTGTACCAGGGCGTCAAGTCCAGCACCGAGATCGTGCAGAACGACCCCGGCCTCAAGCCCGAGACCGCGCACTCGTTCGAGTTCTCGGCGCAGCAGGATCTGGCGCGCAGCACGCTGCGGCTGAGCCTGTTCCAGGACCTCACCCGCGACGCGATCTACACCCAGTCGACCACGGTCAACAGCGCCAAGGTCAGCATCAAGAAGAACATTGACCAGGTGCGCGTGCGCGGCATCGAGGCCGCCTGGGAAAGCCGCGGCTGGCTGTGGACCGGCTTCGACCTGCAGGCCAGCCTGGCCCTGCTGGACCCGGTGATCGTGGCCAATGCGGTGACGCCGGCCTCGGTGGGCCAGCAGGTGCCGGGTGTGCCCAAGCTGCGCGGCTCGCTGCTGGCCAGCCAGCGCAGCGGGGCCTGGCTGGCCTCGCTGGGCCTGCGCCATGAGGGGCGCCGCTACCAGAACCTGGACAACAGCGACAGCAACCCCGCCACCTACGGCGGCAGCAATGCCTTCACGGTGGCCGACCTGAAGCTGGCCTACACCTGGAAGCCGTGGCTGACGCTGGCCGCCAGCGTCAGCAACCTGGGCAACGTGCGCTACTACGAGTTCCACCCCTACGCCGGCCGCACGCTGGCGCTGGAACTGAGCAGCAAGTTCTGACGACGAGGGCCACAAGATGCTGCAAGCCATTGCACTGACCAAGGTCTACCAGGGCCCACCGGCCCTGGACCGGCTGGATCTCACCGTGCCGCCGGGCGAGGTGTTCTGCCTGCTCGGCCCCAACGGGGCCGGCAAGACCACCACCGTCAACCTGTTCCTGCACTTCGTGGCGCCCACGTCGGGGCAGGCACGGGTGTGCGGCATCGACAGCGCCCGCGACGCGCTGGGCGCGCGCCGCCACCTGGCCTACATCCCCGAGAACGTGATGCTCTACGGCAAGCTCAGCGGGCTGGAGAACCTGGCCTACTTTGTGGGCCTGGCCACCGGCCAGCGCCTGGCCGATCAACGTGCCAAGTCCCTGCTGGTGCAGGCCGGCCTGCCGGCCGAGGCCGCTGGCCGGCCGGTGGCCGGCTACTCGAAGGGCATGCGCCAAAAGGTGGGCATTGCCATCGCCATCGCCCGCGAGGCCCGTGCACTGCTGCTCGACGAGCCCACCTCGGGCCTCGACCCACTGGCCGCCAACGAGTTTGCCGCGCTGATCGAGCAGTTGCGCCAGCGCGGCGTGGCGGTGCTGATGGTGACCCATGACCTGTTCCTGGCCCAGCAGTGCGCGCAGCGCGTGGGCATCATGCAGCAGGGCCGCCTGGTGCGCACCCTGCTGACCGCCGACACCGATGCGCAAGGCCTGGAGCAGGCCTACCTCGCGGCCTCGCGCGCCAGCCAGCCGGCGGCCGGCGCGGTGCTGGAGACTGCCGCATGAGCCGCGCAACGCCGTTGGCCGCTGCCGATGCCGGCGCCACCGGGGCCCGGGTGCTGAATCCGGTGGCCCTGGTCGCGCGCAAGGAGTGGCTGGACCTGTGGCGCGACCAGCGCTGGCGTGCGCTGGCCTGGGTGTGTCTGGCGCTGAGCCTGGGCGCGCTGCTGCAAGGCCTGATCGTGCACGAGCGCGCGCATCACCAGCACGATGCAGCCGAGCAGGCCGACCGCCGCGTGTGGACGGCGCAGGGCGCCAAGAACCCGCATGCGGCCGCCCACTTCGGACAATATGCCTTCAAGCCGGCGGGCGTGCTGGCGCTGGCCGATCCGGGGGTGGACGCCTACGCCGGCAGCATGGTGTGGATGGAGGCGCACAAGCAGAACGACACCCAGTTCCGCGCCGCGCGCGATGCCAGCCTGGTCGAGCGCATGGGCCGGCTCACGCTGGCCTTCGTGTGGCAAACGGTCTTGCCGCTGGTGGCCCTGCTGCTGGGCCATGCGGCCATGGCTGGTGAGCGCAGCCAGGGCACGCTGCGGCCGCTGCTGGCCCAGGGCCTGGCGCCCTGGCAGCTGCTGGCCGGCAAGCTGCTGGCGCTGGGCGCCAGCCTGCTGGGCCTGCTGGCCATCACCAGCCTGGGGCTGTGGGGTCTGGCGCTGGCAGGTGATGGCGCGGGCACGGCCGGCACCGCAGATCTGGCCTGGCGCCTGACCGGCATGGCGCTGGCCTACGCGCCCTACCTGCTGGGCTTTGCGCTGCTGGCCCTGGCGCTGGCGGCCTGGCTGCCCGATGGCCGCAGCGCACTGCTGCTGCTGCTGGGCTTCTGGCTGCTCAACAGCTTCGTGGCGCCGCGCTGGGCCAGTGACCACGCCGCCGCCAGCAACCCGCTGCCCAGCGCGCTGGCCTTCCGCGCCGAGCTGGCGGCCGACAAGAAGAAGCAGTTCGGCCACGACGACAGCCATCCGGCCTTCGCCGCGTTCAAGACGCGTGTGCTGGCCGAGTACGGGGTGCAGCGCATCGAGGATCTGCCGGTGAGCTTTCGCGGCCTGAGCCTGCGCGCCGACGACGAGGCCGGATACCGCATCTACGACGCGCACTTCGGCCGCCTGCAGGCCCGCATCGAGCAGCAGGACCGCACACGCGCCGCGGCCGGCTGGCTGCTGCCGATGCTGGCGCTGCAGCCGGTGTCGATGGCCATGGCCGGCACCGACAACCGGCACCACCACCACTTCGTGCAGGCCGCCGAGGCGCACCGCCGGCGCATCCAGACCGCCGCCAGCGATGACCTGATCCGCAACGCCCGCCCGGGCGACACCGCCTACGCCGCCGCAGCCAGCCTGTGGCTGCGCATCCCGGCCCTGCAGTACACCGCGCCCGGTGCTGCCTGGGCCGCCGCGCCGCTGGGCCACCACTACGCGGCGCTGTGGGCCTGGTGTGCACTGTGCGGTGCAGGCGCCCTGCTGGCGGCCCGCCATGGATTGACCAGGACAGCACGATGAGCACCACCAACTTCTCCACCACCGCGCAGGCCACACCGGGGCCCCTGGCAGCCGCCCGCCCGATCAGCCTGTGGCGCCACGTGGGCGGCCATGAATGGCGGCTGCTGCGGCGCGAGCCGGCCTGGTGGCTGGCCGTGGCCCTGCTGCTGGCCTGCCTGGCCTATGCCCTGGCCGGCGGCCGGCAGTGGGTGGCGCAGCGCGCCGAGCAACTGCGCACGGCCCAGGCTGACGAGGCGCGCCGCCTGGCCGATTGGCAGCAGGCGCTGGGCCGCATCGAGCGCGGCGAGGCCAAGCCCCCCGCCGCGGCCTACCGCGATCCGCGCAATGCCTGGACGGTGGGGCGCAACACAGCGGCCACCGTGGTCGGCCTGGCGCCCGCGCCGCTGGCGCCGCTGGCGGTGGGCGTGTCGGATCTGTGGCCCACGCACTTCGTCGTTGGCGCGGGCAGCCGCGACAGCTTCCTGTTCGTCGAGGACATTGCCAACCCCAGCCTGCTGCTGGCCGGCCGCTTCGACCTGGCCTTCGTGCTGGTGTACCTGCTGCCGCTGCTGCTGATGGCCGGCAGCGCCTCGCTGTATGCCGGTGAGCTGGAGCAGGGCACGCTGGCACTGACGGCCGCCGCGCCGGTGCCGCTGGCGCGTGTGCTGCGGGTCAAGCTGCTGGTGCGCGGCGGCAGTCTGCTGCTGGTGGCCGTGCTGGGCGCGGCCGGTGGCCTGGCATTGCTGGCGCCACCGGGCGCGCTGCCGCTGGCCGATCTGGGCTGGCTGGCCCTGGGCATCGCCGCCTACGGCAGCTTCTGGCTGGCCCTGGCCTGGGCCGTGAACGCACTGCGCCGCGGCACCGCCTTCAACACCCTGGTGCTGGCCTGCGCCTGGCTGCTGCTGGTGGTGCTGGCGCCGGCCCTGATCAGCGCCTGGTCGGCGCTGGCCCACCCGGCACCGGCACGCGCCGATGTGGTGCTGGCGGTGCGCGAGGCGGCGGTTGACGCCGAACGCGACCGCGAGGCCAGCCAGGCGCGCTACCAGCAAGACCATGCCGGTACCCCCGAGGGCGGTGCCCCGCGCGACGAGGCCGATGCCCGCACCCGCCGCGCCGTGGCCGTGAGCCTGGCCGCCGAGGCCCGGGCCGAGCAACTGCTGGCCAGGCACGAGTTGCAGATCGAGGCCCAGCAACAGGCCGTGGGCCGCGCCGCATGGGGGGCACCGCCGGTGCTGATGGCGCACTGGCTGGCCGATCTGGCCGGCAACGGCCCGGTGCGCTGGCGCGCGCATCTGCAGGCGGTGGCGCAGTTCCACGGCCAGTGGCGCAGCTTCTTCGTTGCACGAGCCAGCCGCGGCCAGCATCTGGCAAGCGCCGATGCGGCGCGGCTGCCGCGCTGGCAGGCGGCGGCCGCACCGGCCACGCCACCGGCAGAACGCGCCGCGCCGCCGCTGCTGTGGCTTGCCTTGTCGGCCGGGCTGCTGTTGTGGGGCCAGCGGCGCCTGCAGACGACGGCCTGATGCAGAGGCTGCGCCTGCGCTGCAACGGTGCCGGCGTGCTCAGCCCGCCAGCGCCTCCAGCCGGTAGCCCAGGCCGCGCACGGTGTGGATCAGCGGCGGCACGCCGTCCTCGTCGATCTTGCTGCGCAGACGGCGGATGTACACATCCACCACGTTGGTCAGCGGATCTTCGCTCGCGCCCCACACATTGGCCAGGATGCGCTCGCGGCTGAACAGCCGGCCCGGCGCGCTCATCATCAGCTCCAGCAGCGCCAGCTCCTTGGCGGTGAGGGCCAGCACGCGCGCGCCGCGGCTGGCCTGCATGCGTTCGCGGTCGAATACCAGATCGGCCACCACCAGCCGGTTGGGCGCCTGGCGCGCCAGCTCGCGGCCGCGCCGCGCCAGTGATTCCAGACGGGCCAGCAGCTCCTCGAAGTCGAAGGGCTTGGCCAGGTAGTCATCCGCGCCCAGGCGCAGGCCTGCCACGCGGTCTTCCACCGCGCCAAGTGCCGAGAGCATCAGGATCGGCAGCGCCACGCCCTCGGCACGCAGGGTCTGGCAGATCTCGAGCCCGCCCATGCCCGGCAGCATCAGGTCGAGCACCTGCTCCTCGGGCTGGCCAGCGGGGGCCGCGGCGCGCGCGGCCTGGCGCGCGGCGGCCAGGCCGTCGGTGCCGGTGGCGGCCAGCTCCACGCGGTGGCCCTCGGCGCGCAGGCCCCGGCCCAGGAAGTCGGCGATGCGGGCATCGTCCTCGATCACCAGGATGTTCATGCCGCGGCCTCGTCCACGTCCGGCGCCTGCAGCAGCGGCAGCATGAGCACCGCACGCGTGCCGCTGCCGGTGCTCAGCAGCTGCAGCTGGCCGCCATGGGCCTGGGCCAGCGCTCGCGCGATGGACAGGCCCAGGCCGCTGCCGTCGGGGCTGTGGCGGCGCGCCTCGCTGCCGCGGAAGTGCCGGTCGAACACCTGCGGCAGCTCATGTGGCGGAATGCCGATGCCCTGGTCGCTGACCGTCAGCTGCACCCGCGGCACGCTGCCGGCGCTGCCCGGCGTGGCCTGCAGCGCCAGCTGCACGCGCCCGCCGGCATGCGAGTAGCGCGTGGCGTTGTCGAGCAGCGTGCCCAGCAGCTGGCGCAGGCGCTGCGGATCGCCGGTGACCACATGGCGGCCGGTGCAGGCGGGCGGCGGGCCCAGCAGCACGCCACGCCGCGCGGCCTGGGCACCGGCCTGGGCCAGGGCCTCGGCGGCCAGCTCGTCCAGGTCGACCGGCTCGTGCACCAGCGACAGCGCGTCCATGTCGCTGCGCGCCATGGCCAGCAGGTCGTCGATCACCGCGCCCAGCTGGCGCGCGGTGACGACGATGCGTGCCAGTGCCTCGCGGTACTCGCCGGCCGGCTTGTCCACGCCCCGCAGCGTGATCTCGGCCTCGCCGCGGATGGCGGCGA
>CAYPDO010000198.1:0-7685 GCA_964409495.1 uncultured Bordetella sp. | reverse complement strand
GTTCACCGCGCCCCGCGACAGGATCAGCTCACGCTCAGTCATGCAGTGCACGGTTCGATCGGTGGAGGGCACGACCCGGCCTCAGCGCTGGGCCGCGGCAACGGCTGCCAGGATGGCCTGGCTGACATCAACGGACCTGGACAGCTGGAGCACACGGCTGGGCGGCACGTGCACCACCGTGGCGCCGATTTTCCTGGCGTTGTCCAGCTGCAGTGCTGGCTGGATCATCCGGTCCTGCTCGGCAACGATGAACCATGAGGGCTTGCCCTGCCGGGCCGCCGCACTCAACTTCTCGTCGAAGTTGGCCGCCCGGATGGGGCCCTGCACAACGCCCATGAGGCGCTGCTTGTCCGTCGGAACATCCTGGGCGAAGTGCCTGGAAATGCCCTCGAAGGACAGGGTGACGAAGCCGTCCTGGTCGACGACGACATGATCCAGCCCGCTGGCCTTCGGGTAGTGCCGGGTCAGATCGTTGATCGATTGGCCAGGGGCAGGCGCGAATGCGGCCACGTAGACCAGGGACTTCACGCGCGGATGGGTGCCGACCTCGGTGATGACCACACCGCCCCAGGAGTGCCCGACCAGCACGACGGCGCCGGTCTGTGCATCGAGCACGCGGCGGGTGGCCGCCACGTCATCGGCCAGCGAACTCAGCGGGTTCTGCACGGAGACGTGCCTTCAGGCCCTTGGCCAGCAGCGACGGCACGACGCAGTTCCAGCCGGAACCATCGTCGAAGGCGCCGTGCACCAGCACGACGGCTGGCTGGTCGCCATCGCCAGCCGCCAGCCGCCAGCCGCCAGCGCGGGGGCGGCGCGGCCCAGCGTGGCAAGACCGACAGCCAGGACAAGGGCGCGGGGCCCGAGCATCGTGTTCACACAAGTCCTTTCAGGCGGCAGGAGCGGCATCGTTCGCGCCGCCGGCGCGTTGGGGGTTGGCGGGGGTGCTGGCAGGCATGACCCTGTGCCTTCACTGTCTGGCACGCGCTGGCTTGGCACATCGGTCTGGTGTCGAAGCGGGTGGTCGACCAGAAGACAGCCGGGCCCTGCACCCTTTGGATGACGCAGGCATCGGCGCGCGGGCCGGCAGGCCAAGCGCTGGCTGCCTGGGCGATCGCGCGCCGGGTGCGCAAGCCAGCCCCCCCTAGACGGTCGGAACGCTGCCGCCGTCGATCACGTGTTCCGTGCCGGTGATGGCGCCTGCGCGCGGAGACACCAGAAAGGTGATCAGGTCGGCGACTTCCTGCGGCCTCGCCGGACGGCCCAGCGGTATGCCGCCCAATGACTGCATGATGATGCGCTTGCCGCCTTCATAGTCCGTGCCGGCTTGCATCGCCAGGCGCTCGGCCAGGGCCACGGCAGCCTCGGTCTCAACCCAGCCGGGCGCGACGCTCAGCACGCGCACGCCCTGGGGGGTCACCTCCTTCGACAAGGCCTTGCTGTAGGTGGACAGGGCCGCCTTGGCGGCGGCGTAGGCGGTGGTCGATTCCGGCAGCGGCAGCAGTCGCTGGATCGAGCTGACATGAACGACGACGCCCGATCCCTGGGCCAGCATCGACGGCAGCAGCGCGCGGTCCAGGCGCACCGCCGGCATCAAGTTGTGGTTCAGCGCATCGAACCATTGCGCATCATCCAGCACGGCAAATCCGCCGCCCGGTGCGCTGGAGCCGCCAAGCACGTTGACGAGCACGTCGATGCCGCCCCAGCGCCGGTGCACGGCCTGCGCCACCGCGGCGGCGCCCTGGGCGGTGCTGAGATCGGCCGCCACGTAGGTCACGTCCGGGCACGTGCCGGCGGGCACGGAGTGCGCCGTCGCCATCACCCGTGCGCCGGCGGCGTGCAGGGCCTGCACAACGGCGGCACCCACGCCCTTGGTGCCGCCGGTGACCAGCGCGCGCCGGCCCTGGAGCTCAAGGTCGAAGCTCATGCGGTGATCTCCAAGGCGGCGATCAGGCCGCGCTCCAGGCGGAAGTGGTAGCGCAGATCGACCGGGCTGCCGGGGAAGTCGCCGACGACATGGCCGCTGACGATGTGCTGCTGGTTCGCCTGCACCAGGGCGAACGGCTCGCAGGTGTAGCGGTACCGCGCCGCAGCGGCCGCCTTCCAGGCCTTGATCGCTTCCAGGCCGGTGTGGGTTTGCCCCTCGTCCGTCACCACGGCGTGTGGCGTGAAGCAGCGGGCCACCGCTGCGGGGCTCTGCAGGTCTGCCGCAAAGTAGGCGGCAATCGGTTCGGGCAGGTTCGGCACAGTCATCGCGAAGACTCCTTGGCATGGTGGGAGTCGACAGATTGCGCTGGCTGGATCCATCAGTGAATCGCCTAGAATCATCAGAGGCCATTCACTTTTCAATACAGAATGCGCGGAGCTGACTTTGCCGAGCTGAAGGCCTTCGTGGCGGTGGTTGAGCGCCAGAGCTTTGTGCGCGCGGCCGAGCATCTGGGCCTGTCGCCCTCGGCCCTGAGCCAGACCATCCGCCAGCTCGAAGACCGGCTCGGCGTGTGTCTGCTGAACCGCACCACGCGCAGCGTCGCGCCCACGGCCAGCGGGCAGCAGCTGTATGGCCGCGTGGCCCCGCTGTTTCGCGACATGGCCGATGCGGTGGCCGAGGCCAGCGCGGCCACCCGGCGCATGGGCGGCAGCCTGCGCATCAACACGCTGGGCATGGCCGCGCGGCAGCTGATCGCGCCACGGCTGGGCCGCTTTCACCGCGCCCACCCTCATGTGGTGCTCGACATCGTGGTGGACGACGCGCTGAGCGACATCGTGGCGGGCCGCTTCGACGCCGGCATCCGCGTCGGCGGCCGCCTGCAAAAGGACATGGTGGCCGTGCGCCTCACCCCAGACCTGCCGATGGTGGCGCTGGCCTCGCCGGATTACCTGGCGCGCTGCGGCACGCCGCGTTCACCCGCCGATCTGGCCAGGCATGCCTGCATCAACTGGCGGCTGCAGGGCGACGGCCCCTGCTACCGCTGGGAGTTCAGCAAGAAGGGCCGGCGGATCGAGCTGGCCACCGACGGCCCGCTGATCACCAACCACGCCAGCATCGGCCTGGCCGCGGCGCTGCAAGGCCTGGGCATCACCTACGCCTTCGAACGCGAAGGTGTGGACGAGGCGCTGGCCCAGGGACAGCTGGTGCAGGTGCTGGCCGACTGGGCCATCAGCCGCCCGGGGCTGTTCCTGTACTACCCGAACCGGCATCACCGGCCGGCCACCTTGGGCGCCTTCATCGACTGCCTGCTGGACCGCGACCTCGCCACGCCTGCGCGCAGCGCATGAGCAGGCGCTGCGCCGGCGCCTGCGCCGCCCGCCGCACGGCGCCTGGACGCCCGCGCGGATGAGCCCGACCCCCGACCTTTGACAGAGCGCTGGTCGGCCCTTCAGGGCTGGGGCCGGGCCGGGCCCGGCCCGACGATGGTGGCCACCCACCACCCACCAGGGGCGACACGATGCAGCCACCGTCTCCGCTGCCGACCGGCACCGGCAGCCCGACCCTCACCACGGCCTCCGGCATCCCCGTTGCCGACAACCAGAACAGCCTGAGCGCCGGCATGCGCGGCCCGCTGCTGCTGCAGGACTTCCACCTGATCGAGAAGCTGCAGCACTTCAACCGCGAGCGCATCCCGGAACGCGTGGTGCACGCCAAGGGCAGCGGCGCCCATGGCAGCTTCACGGTCACCCATGACATCACGCGGTACACCAAGGCCCGGCTGTTCGCGGGTCTGGGACAGCGCACGCCGGTCTTCGTGCGCTTCTCCACCGTGGGCGGCGAGCGCGGCAGCGCCGACACCGAGCGCGACCCGCGCGGCTTTGCGGTGAAGTTCTACACCGAGGAAGGCAACTGGGACCTGGTGGGCAACAACACACCGGTGTTCTTCATCAAGGACCCGATCAAGTTCCCCGACTTCGTGCACACGCAAAAGCGCGACCCGCAGACCCACCTGAAGTCGCCCACGATGATGTGGGACTTCTGGAGCCGCGCGCCCGAGAGCCTGCACCAGGTGACCATGCTCTTCAGCGACCGCGGCACGCCCGACGGCTATCGCCACATGCACGGCTTCGGCAGCCACACCTTCAGCCTGATCAACGCGGCCGGCGAGCGGGTGTGGGTCAAGTGGCACCTGCGCTCCAGACAGGGCATCCGCAATCTCGATGCGGCGCAGGCTCGGCGGCTGGCCGGCACCGACCCCGACCACGCGCAGCGCGACCTGGTGCAGGCCATCGCGCGCGGCGACTTCCCGCGCTGGGCGCTGAGCCTGCAGGTGGCCACCGATGCCGAGCTGGCCGCGTGGGGCCAGCGCACGGGGTGGAACCCGTTTGATCTCACCAAGGTGTGGCCGCACGCCGACTTTCCGCGCCAGCCCGTCGGCATGCTGGAACTCGACCGCAACGTGGACAACTACCACGCCGAGACCGAACAGGCGGCCTTCAGCCCGGCCAATGTGGTGCCCGGCATGGGCCACAGCCCCGACAAGATGCTGCAGGGCCGACTGTTCGGCTACCACGATGCGCAGCTCTACCGCGTGGGCACCAACCACCAGCACCTGCCGGTGAACGCGCCGCGGTGTCCGGTTCACAACCACCAGCGCGACGGCCGCATGAGCATCGCCCCCGTGGCTGCCACGCCGAACTATGCCGCGGTGCGCGCCGAGGGCACGCAGCCGCAGGGCATGGGCCATGGCGAGCCCGGGCTTGAACTGCAGGGCAGCACCGGGCGTTTCGATGCGCGTGGCCATGAGGACGACACCACCCAGGCGGGCCAGCTGTTCCGCCTGCTGGATGTGCAGGCCCAGGGCCGGCTGTGCGCCAACATGGCCGCGTCCTTGAGGCAGGTGTCGGCGCCGTCGTCGGCAGAGATCCGCGCGCGCTGGATGCCGCTGCTCTACCAGGCCGACAAGGCCTATGGCGATGGCGTGCTGCAGGCGCTGCGGCAGATCGAGGCTTGAGCACCACCAGGGCGCGCACATCGGACGCCCGCCGCGCGCGGTGCCCGCGCCGTCGATCGTGTTCTGGCACCTCTTCCAACCCTCGCCACCAAAGGTCTTGCGCATGATGAACACACGATCACCCGCCTGCGCACAGGCGCGTCCACGCCGGGTGCTGCCCGCACTGCTGTTTGCGGCTGTGCTGGGCGCCTGTGGCGGGGGCGATGACGGCACGGGTTCCGAACCCGTGGCCACGATGTCCTCGGCCGCCGCGGTGACGCGTATGGCCACGCCATCGCCGACGGCAGGCACCTCACCGGCCGCCGCCAGTCCACCGCCCCAGGCGCAGCCGCTCGCCAGCGTGAACCTCAGCCGGCCCGGCGTGCCGGTGCGGCCCAAGGCGGCCACGGCCTCGAGCGCGGTCAACGCCGGCAGCGACGCCATGAAGGCCATCGACGGCAACCTCGGCACCCGATGGGAAAGCGCGCACACCGATGCGCAGTCGATCCAGTTCGACTTCGGCACCAAGACGCACCTGGGCGCGATGACCCTGGTGTGGGAGGCCGCCCATGCGAAGGAGTACGCCATCGAGTTCTCGGACGATGGCCGCAGCTGGCGTCTGGCACGCCACGTCACCGGGGCCAAGGGCGGCACGGAGGAGTTCTTCAACCTGCGCGCGCATGTGCGCCACCTTCGCATCCGCGGCGTGGCGCGTGCCACGCAGTACGGCTACTCGCTGTTCGAGGTGTCGTTCAAGTCGCCAGGCAGCGACAACACGTCGGCATTGCTGGCCACATCGGCAACCCCCTTCCCGGCCGACGGCACGGCGCTGGCGCCGCCGCCAGCGGCCAGGCCGCCCTTGGAATTGGTGCAGTTCACGCTGCCCGATGGCCGCCTGGTCACGCGCTTCGGCATGGTGGGCCGCTCGCGCCATGCCCGCGAGCGCGGCGAGGATTGGAACGAGATCGGCCACGGCCCCAACGACACCGTCGACGCGGCCGGCAAGCCCGTCGACAAGGGGCCCGGCGCCCACCTGGACTTCGTTGCCAACTACTTCAAGAACCGCACCTGGGGCGTGGAGTTCATCGACGACAGCCGGGTCGCTGGCGTGACGCGGCCCAGGCTCATCGTCAACCAGTACTTCCTGCAGGACCAGAAGGGCGGCGGCCAGGCCTTCGTGCGCCGCTTCGACAGCGTGGGGGTCACAGGCTATGGCTGGATGACGCCGGGCACCCTGCTCGACAACGCGACCTACAGCCACCCAGGCACCGCCTGCCCCGTGGTGCCCAGGCCGCCCGAGGCTGCGCTGCGCCGGCCCGGCAGCGGCTACGCCGGTGTCGCGGGGGCCAACGACGGCTGCAGCGTGGTGCTGGACCAGTACCCTTCGCACGCCGCCATCGCGCCAGACGCCCACGGCGTGATGGTGCCCAATGGCATGGACGTGCCCGCGCGTGCCCTGAAGGCCGGCGATGTGCTCGAGTTCACCAGCTCGTTCTTCTCCAGCCCCGAAGCCATGCGCGCGGTGGGCGATGACGGTGGGTTCCGCTACTACACCAACGAGCTGACCTATGTGATGGGCACCGGCCTGCGGCCCTGGTACGGCGTGCAGCCGCGCCTGATGAACGCGCCCTTGCCCGACGAGACCCTGTCGGGCGGCCTTGGCTCGGTGTCCTACGACTACGCCGACAACGCGCAGTTCATGTTCCAGCAGCCGTTCAACCACATCGGCATGCAGAACATGCAGCGCTTCGTCGAAGGCCGACGCCTGATCCATACCCACCTGTGGAGCGGGCAACACACCGAGCCGGGCAACGAACGATACGACGCGGCGGTGGGCCTGCAGGGGCCGCGCTTCAACCAGTCGAGCTGCGTCGGCTGCCATGTGAACAATGGGCGCAGCATGGCACCGGCCGCCATCCACCAGCGGCTGGACACGATGTCGGTGCACACCGCCACGGCGGGCGTGGACGGCAAGCAGCTGCCGCATCCGGCCTATGGCGTCACCGTGCAGATGAACGCCCGCTCGCTGGCGACCGGCAAGCTGCAAGACTGGGGCGCCAGTGTGCGTTTGGCCGGCTTCGAGACCCGCGTGGTGCGGCTGGCCGACGGCACCGCGGTTGAACTGCGCAAGCCTCTGCTCGCCTTCGACGGCCCCAGGCCCGCGCTGCACTCGCTGCGCAGCGCGCAGCCGATGATCGGGATGGGCCTGCTGGAGGCGGTGCCCGATGCCGAAATCCTCTCGCGCGTGCGCACCCATCCCGATGCCGATGGTGTGGTGGGCCGCGCCAACTACGCCTATGACCCCGAGACGCGCGAGGTGAAGCTCGGCCGCTACGGCTGGAAGGCCGCCAAGGCGAGCTTGCGCCACCAGGTTGCATCGGCAGCGCTCTTCGACATGGGCGTGACCTCGCCCGTGTACCCCTCGCGCGATTGCCAGGCGGGGCCGGCGGCCTGCGCCGCGGGCCTGCGGACGCCGGGCCTCAGCGAAGACGAGCTCACGCTGATCACGCGCTACCTGCGCCTGCTGGCCGTGCCGGCGCAGCGCAGCGTGGCCAGTGGCTTCCCCCGGGGCGTGGCGCCGCTGGCCTACCTGGACCTTGACGCGGCGCAGGTGGCGCGCGGCACACGCATCTTCGACAGCGCTCGCTGCACGGCCTGCCACACCAGCGCCATGCGCACGGGTGGGCTGTCGGAGATGCACGAAGCGCGCCACCAGCTGATCAAGCCCTACACCAACCTGCTGCTGCACCACATGGGCCCGGGCCT
>CAYPDO010000197.1:0-7721 GCA_964409495.1 uncultured Bordetella sp. | reverse complement strand
GCCCATCGCGCCCTTGCCCTTGAGCGCCGAGCTCAGCAGCGCCTCGTAGCCGGTCTTCACGCGCGGGCCCCAGGCGGCCTCGTCGGCCAGCTTGGGCGCGCCGGCGGCGCCGGTGGCATGGCAGGCCGCGCACTGGGCCTGGAACACCTGCTCACCGGTCTTCAGCGCGCTGGCATCCCCGGCCACCTTGATCTCGATCGAGCCCACCGGCTGGATGCGGCGGGCCACGGCCTCTTCGCTCATGCCATCGCTGCCGGCGCCGGTCTTGCCGCCGAAGCTGACGAAGTTGGCCAGCATGATGATCGCCACCACCGGCACCACGAAGGACGCGACCACCGCGCCGATCAGTTGCTTGGGCGTCTTGATCGGGCCCTCGTGCACATCGTGTGCATCGGCGTTGTGGGCTTCGGTGTGCTTGGCGTCGCTCATGAAATCCTCGGCTGGATGGCCCGTGGCGGCAAGAAGTTGGCACGTTGCAAGAAGGCACGCGCCGGCCAGGGGCACAACCGGTCGATTATAAGCAGCGGAACCCCGACGCCCTGCTGTGCGGCGACGCGTGGCCGCCACGCCCTGCGCCTGTGAGTACAATGCGGGGTTCTTCGTCGCCGCGCCCGTAGCTCAGTGGATAGAGTATTGGCCTCCGAAGCCAAGGGTCGCTGGTTCGATCCCAGCCGGGCGCGCCACAGGCCAGGAATTCCAGAGTGCAGGTGCCGTGTCGAGTCGGGCACCATCTGGCTTGATGGCCAGGTGATGTCCGACCGCAAGCGGCCGCACCCATGGCCTGATCCGGTTCGACGCATACTGCAATGAACGACAACGGCTGTTGGATGACTCCAGCAGCCGTTCTTTTTTCCAGCGCACGCTGTGCGGCCAGCCGCGGCCGCTGGCCGCAGCCGGTTCTTCAGCCCTGGCCGGCGCCACCGGGTCGCATGGTGTCGTGGGCGGGCCTCACGGCAGCAGCTCGTCGCGGTACGCGACAAGCACCTGCGGGTCGTCGGTGGCCAGGTTCCGTGGGTCGGAGGTGACGAATCGCAGCTGGTTCACGCGCGCGCTCGCCCAGGTGAGCGAGCGCGACAGGGTCAGGCCCTGGTGGACCTGCAGCAGGCGCAGGGCCTCGTCAGCAATCGACTCGCTGATGCTCAGCCGCTCGAAGCTGCGCAGGAAGGCCCGCGTGGGCTCCTGCAGGCCGGGCGGGCACCGGGCCATCAGCTCCAGCCACGTGACCACGCTGATCGAGCGGTGCGCATAGTGCTCGAGCGCTTGTTTGGCCCGGGTGTGGCCGCGCAGGTAGTCCTCGATCAAGCCGGTGTCGATCAGCGCTGCTGGCATGGCCTGCCTCAACGCTGGCGCCGCGCCGGCTCGGCGGGCGGCGGCTCGGCCTGCCCGGCCCACAGGCCAAAGCCGTCGGCTGTCACGCTGTCACTGTGCTGCACCCAGTCGCGCAGCGCACGGCGCACGGCCTCGGCGCGTGAGACGGCCAGCAGCCTGCACACGCTGTCCAGCTCGCGCAGCAGGGCGTCGGGGATCTCGACGATGGTGCGTGCCATGCTTGCCTTCGACGTTGCGGTTCAACGGACCAGGAAGTCCGGCTGGCGGAACTTCGCCTCGAGGAACCGGCCGTTCGCCAGCAGGGCCTGCGCGTCGGCACTCGCGACGTTGGCGACGATCTCGCGCAGCTTCCCGTCCAGCAGCGTCAGCTGCTCGGCCAGCAGTTGCCGCGCCGTCTTGCCGCCTTGCAGCACATGCGAGCCCCGGAAGGCCGGCGGCAGCGCCACATAGTTGGCCAGCGTCTCCGGAAGATAGCGCAGCACGGTCTCGCGCACGGTGAACAGGTCGGCGTCGTGGCTGCGGGCGCCCACCAGGCGTGGCAGCACCTCGGCCACCGAGCAGCGCACGCTCGACAGGTGCGCGTGCATGTCGGGTGTCAGCTGCGGCCGCACCTGCGCAACCATGGCGTCGAAGTGGTCCAGCGTGTCTTCAACGCTCAGGGTGTCGGCGATGCGGCGCTCGATCTCGGGCGCGCGTGTCCCCGCCGAGGCGGCCGCCCAGCCGGCGGCATACAGGCCGGCGGTGATCCAGCCCCAGCCCGGCCCGATGACGCCGGCAAAGAGCAGCGCAGGCCCCAGCAGCGCCAGCGCGCAGCCGGCGATGTTGCCGTTGCCGTACAGAAACAGCAGCGAACGCGTCTTCAGCGGTCGGGCGGGCATGCCGGCAGCGGTCACTGGTAGCCCCGGATGTCCTTGAACACCAGGCTCAGCGCGGCCTTGCGGCCATCGAACACCCGGCCGCCCGACAGCTCGGCAATCGCGGTCATGTCGGCGTTGCTGGCCTCGCCGAACAGGATCGGGAAGATGCGCACCGGCGCCCCGGCGGCGTAGCGCGTGCGCCATGCGGCCAGATCGGGCGAGGCGTTGTTCTCACCATCGGTCAGCAGCACGATGCTGACGAAACGGTCGGCATCCTGCTGGCGCTCTTGCTGCGCAACGGCCTGCGCCTGCAGCAGCGCGGCATAGATGCCCGTGCCGCCCTCCACCCGCAGCGCATCGGCATAGGCCAGCACGCGCTGGCGAGCGGCCTGCAGGTCGTCGGTCTTGAAGTCGACCTGCACGGGGGCCTGCACCTCGCTCGAGAAGGCGATCAGCACAACACGCTCGCGGCTCTGGAAGCGGGCATAGCGGGCGCTGGCGGTGCCGGCCTCGGCGCCGGCCAGCACCTTCAGCGCGCCACGCATGGCGGCCACGCGTTCGCCCTTCATCGACCCGCTGACATCGAGCACGAAGATCGAGGTGGCGGGCCGCCGCCACTGCGCCTGGAAGGCGGCCAGCACGGCGTCGATGACGTCCAGCCGGTTCGGGAAGCTCAGCTCCACCGCGGGTGTGTCCGACAGCCCCGGCGGCAGCGCCACTCCGCTGACCGCCGGCCGCAGAAAGCCCTGGGCCGCGGCATCGCGCTGGAAGGCCGGCGCCTTGAACGCGGCCACCAGCCGCCCATAGTCGTCGCGCCGGCTCTCCTGCAGCAGCATCAGCGGGTGGTCGGCGCTGATGACGCCGTCCTGCGGGTAGACCAGCAGCAACTGGTCGGCCGGCGCCAGGCGCGCATTCGCCCGCAGGATCACGGCCTCGTAGTTGACCATCGCGTCCAGTTCGCCCGGCGACTTGACGAATGCATCGGCCAGCCAGCCCGAGCTGCCGGCGGTGAGCTTCTGGCCGGCCAGGAAGGCCTTCAGCACCGTGGCATCCACATCGGCCACCGACAAATCCTCGGTCTTGCCGGCCACGGCCGAGGCCACCGCGAACACCGCGCTCATGCCCGAGTTCGAGCTGGTCGGGTTGGTCATCGCGTAGCGCAGCTGTCCGCCCGCCGCGGCGCGGGCGATGTCGGCCCAGGTGGGTGTCTTGCGATCCCAGCCCAGGGCCTGGCGCTTGCCGGCCTTCACCCCGAGGGCCACGCGCGAGTAGAAGAGCTTCTCGCGCGCCAGGGGCCGGGTGGCCAGGGCCAGTGCCGGATAGGCACCGCTGGCGGGCAGGATGGCATCGAAGGCTTCGCCGGCATTGATGCGCTCGACGATGTCCAGCGAGCCGGCATAGGTCAGCTTCAGCTCCAGGCCGGCGTCGCGGGCGGCCGCGGCCAGCGCGGGCTCGATGTCGCGCAGCTCCGAGCCCGCCAGCACGCTGAAGACCTTGGCCACCGGCGCTGCCGGGGCAGGCGGTGGCGTCTCGCGCCGGCCGCAGCCAGCCAGCACCATGGCCCCGGCCAGCAGCAGCAGCGCCAGCGCGCGCCGGCCGATGCCAGCTGTCACAGCCGCACCTCGCCGGGCGTGCTGCCCAGGGCTTGTGCAGCGTCCTGGCGGCGCACGCGGTCGACATAGGTTTTGGACCTGGCCACCTCGGCGCTCAGCGTGTCGACCGTGGTCTGCATCGAGGCCAGCGCCCGGGTCTTGAAATCGGCGATGGTGTCCATGGCCTGGTACACGTTGGCAAAGGCCTGCTGGAGCTTGGCCACGTCGATCGTGCTGCCGGCCGCCTGCTGGTGGATGGCCGCGCTCTGGTCGCGCAGCATCTCGCTGGTGCCGGCGATCAGGTCGCCGGTGGTGGTGTTGAGCGCGCTGATCTGGTCCAGCACCAGCTTCTGGTTGGCCAGCGCCTGCGCCACGATCACCGCCGTGCGCAGCGCGCTCACGGTGGTGGTGGTGGCACGGTCCACCCCCTTCATCAGCTCGAGGTTGTTCTTGCGGATCATGTCCAGCGCCAGGTAGCCCTGGATGTTCACCGCCATCTGCGTCAGCAGGTCGGTCACCTTCTGGCGCGTGTAGAACAGCATCTCCTCGCGCACCACGCGGGCTTTCTCGGGGTCGTTCGCGTCCAGCGCCAGCGCCTTGGCGTCCAGCTCGGTGTCGAGCTTCTTGCCGAGGTGGATGTACTTCTCCAGCTTCTCCATCAGCCCCCAGAGGTTGGCCTTCTCCTGCTCGATGGCGGCGTTGTCGCGCATCAGCTCGTCCTTGCCGCGCTTGAGCGCCTCGATGATGGCGTTCAGGTGCGTCTGGCTGCTCTGGTAGCGGTCGAAGTAGTCGGCCAGGCGGTTGCCCATCGGGATCAGCCCCAGCAGCTTGCGCGGCGACAGCAGGTCGCCCTGGCGCGAGGGGTCCAGTTCCTCGATCTGGCGGCGCAGGTCGATCAGGCCCTGGCCGATCTGCGATCCCTTGTCGAACAGGCCGTTGTCCAGCGTCTTCACCGGCCGGTCAAGCATGCGGTTGGACACCGCCGCGCTGGCCTCGATGTCCTTGCTGCCCATGGCGTGGATGCGCGCCACGGCCTCTTTGAACTTCGGGTCCTGGCTGTCGTGCGCGGTGATGTCGTCGATGAAGGCGCGCACCTGGCCGTCCAGCGCGGCCACGTCCTCAGCCTTGAGCCGCACGCGGCCGCTGGCCGATTCGATCGGCACCGCCGCCACCGGCGCCGGCGGCTCCAGCGTGAAGGCGTCGGGCGGGGTCAGCGTGGCGGTCTGCGCGGCGGGCGTGGTCATGGCGGGGGTCCTCACTTGAAGCGGGCCTCGATGGCCTGGATCATCTTTTCCAGCCATTCCTGGCTGGGCGGGTCGATGACATCGACGAGCGTGTCGGGCACCTGGATGCCGCGCTGCGCCCACAGCTGCGGGCCCTTCTCGGCGCCACCGGTGCGAAAGCCGTACTCATGGGCCAGGGCGCGCAGCGCGGGGTCGGATTCCAGCGCTGCGCCCAGGCGTGCACCGGCGGGGGTGTAGGGCACCAGCACATGCTTGCTGAAGACCGTGGGCCGCGGATACAGCAGCACCATGTCGCTCTTGAGGCGTTCGGGGTTGCGCAGCCAGAACTCGATCAGCTGCGACTCGTAGGCCATGAGCAGCGGCGCCTTGCCCATGCCCAGCGCCAGGTAGTCCTCGAACGGGCCGGCGGACGACTGCTCCTGCAGGCCCTGGCGCAGGAACAGCGGCACCACGGTGGGCAGCACGCGGTCGACGTCTTCCTGGCTCTGCACGATCTGCTGGCCGTTGGCCAGGTAGCTGGCCAGCGCCAGGTACATGGCCGCGCTGTTGCTGGTGCGCACGTCGGTGGAGCTGATCAGCACCGACTTGCCGGTGGCAAAGGCCTGGCTGCCCGGCAGGTCGCGCCAGCGCGCGCCCTTCTCGATCAGCGCCATCAGCCCCGGCAGGTCGACCACGTAGTAGATGCCGCCCTGCTTCTCGACCAGCTTGTTGGCCACCAGGATGTCGGCGATGGGCCGCCAGCTGGCCACCACCATGGGCGTGTAGAACGGGTTGTAGACGCCGGTGGCCTTGGCCGCCTGGCGCAGCTGTGTGGCCGCGGGCGCCCCCGACGGAAAGCCGAAGTCGTAGCGGGCGGCATCAAAGCGGCTGGCGATGATCCGCGAGCCCGCCTTCTCCACCGTCGCCGTGATGCCCTGACGCGCCAGCGCCTCGACGACGCGCGGGTCGGCAAAAAACGCTTCCTTCTCGCTGCCGATGAGCCCGCGAACGGACACCTGGCGGGCCTGCGCCTGGCGTGCCGAGGTTTCGACCGCGCGCTGCTCGCCGACGCTGCGGTTGGAGAACCAGATGCCACCGCCCACCCCCGCCGCCAGCAAGACGGCCAGCGCGGGCGCGACGAACCTGCGAATTTCCACTCCAGCGTCCTTTCCGTGAGCTGCCTGCGGCCATCGGCTCAGCGCAATGATGACGGCATGTGATGACGATGCCATGACGTCGCCTTGGTGCCAAGTCTTCCGGCCACATGGCCCATGGGCTTGACACCGAAGCCGCCGGGCCGGTCAGCCCGCCCGGCGCGTCGTGCCCATGCCGTCATTCGGCCGCGGCCGGCGTGTTGTCAGCGTGCCGCTCGGGCTCAGTGGTGCGGAGGATCTCGTTCAGCACGGATGTGGCGTAGTTGCCGGCGGGCAGGAAGAAGGCCAGCGCCAGCTGATCGGCCTGCGGCCAGTGCCAGCTCATGTCCTGCGGGCTCGCCACCAGGGCGCGGCGCGCCTGGTCCAGGCCGGCGTGTTCCATGCCGTCGCACAGGCTGGCGTGGCGTTGCGCCACCCCGTTTTCCAGGGCCTGCGCCTGATCGGTGACCGCCACGCGGCCCCGCCCCCACAGCGGCCCGGTGGGCCGGCCGGTCTCGTCCATCACGTCACCGGGCAGGGTCTGGCCCCACAGGCCCTGCCGGATGCGCAGCGCCAGCACTTCATTGAAGACGAAGGAGCGCACCGCCGACAGGTAGATGCCCTTCTTCTTCGGGTTGCGCACGCGGATCTCACGCGCCAGCATGGCCCGGCCCAGCGCGACGTTGCCGCCGTCATGGCCGAAACGCTGGGCGCCAAAGTAGTTGGGCACGCCCTGTGACGCCACGGCCTGCAGATTGGCCTGCACGGCGTCGCGGTCGCCGCTCACGTCGCGCAGCAGGATGCGGAAGCAGTTGCCCTGCAGGTCACCGGGGCGCAGCTTCTTCACATGGCGGCTCTGACGCAGCACCTTGAATTCCGGGTGCTGAAGCCGGGTGAGGTCGGGCGTCTCGCCCCTGGGCAGATAGATGCTGAACCACTGGCGGGTGATGGCGTGGCGGTCCTTGAGGCCGGCATAGCCCACGTCGCGGTCCTGCACGCCCGTGGCCGCGGCCAGCTGCTGGGCGACGAAGGCGGTATTGGCCCCGTTCTTCTCGATGTCCAGCCAGAGGTGTTCGCCGTCACCGCAGGGCAGCTGCAGCGGCAGTTCGGTGACGCTGAAATCCTCGTTCAGGCGTTTCAGCGTGGCGCTGGCGCCGCTGTCCGGATAGGCGTTGGGCCATGGCGGCAAGGGGGTGTCGTGCGTGTCGGTCATGTGCGGTTGGACGGCCACCGTTGCAGCGTGTGCGCTGGCAGCATGGCCGGCCAGGGGCTTGCGGACGGCGATTCTCGCCCCGCGCGCAGGCCCCGACGGGCCCGTGCGGGCGGCGGCGTCCGCGCACGGGCCCGGGCCGGGCTTGTCCGGTCGCCGACAGCCGCGCCGGGCCGGCAGGCCCCAGAATCGGCGGGCCATCGCGGCCAGGCTGCCGCCCCACCCCCACCCGAATGGAGACTGTCCCCAAGCGCGACGACCTGAAGTTCTACCGCCGCGAGACACTGCCGCTGCACGCCAACGGCATGCGCTTCACGGCCTTCGACGCGCAGGGCGCCGAGCTGGGTACGCGCACCTACTACTCGGTGGGCGGCGGC
>CAYPDO010000196.1:0-7726 GCA_964409495.1 uncultured Bordetella sp. | reverse complement strand
CCGGCCGGTGCCAAGCCACTGCCCGCCTATGTGGCCTGGAAGGACCCCGCCACACTGATCCAGCACAGCGGCACCACCATCGAACAGCGGCGCAGCGCCTTCGGCACCAGCCCGATCACGCCGGCCGAGCGCCTGTACATCCGCAACAACCTGCCGGCGCCCGACGCCGCCATCGTGGCCGACCGCGATGCCTGGCTGGTGGCCATCGAGGGCGTGAAGCAGCCGCGCGCCCTGAGCGTGGGCGAGTTGAAGGCCCTGGGCGTCGAGACCGTGGCCATGGTGCTGCAGTGCTCGGGCAATGGCCGTGGCTATTTCCCCAGCAAGCCCAGCGGCACGCCCTGGGGCGTGGGCGCGGCCGGCTGCGTGTTGTGGAGCGGCGTGCCGCTGCGCAGCGTGGCCGCGGCGCTGGGCGGCGTGGCCGAGGGCATGCGCTTCATCACCGGCACCGGTGGCGAGAAGCTGCCCGACGGCGTGGACCCGAAGAGCGTGATCGTCGAGCGCTCGGTGCCGATGGCGGCCATGGCCGACGCCCTGCTGGCCTGGGAGCTGAACGGCGCGCCCATTCCGCTGGCCCACGGCGGCCCGCTGCGCCTGGTGGTGCCGGGCTACACCGGCGTGAACAGCGTCAAGTACGTGAAGCGCCTGGCCTTCACGGCGCAGGAGAGCGATGCGCGCATCATGTCGCACGGCTACCGCATCAGCCCGCCCGGCGCCAAGGGCGATCCCAGCCAGCCCTCGGTGCAGGAGATGGCGGTCAAGAGCTGGATCAACAGCCCGGCCGGCGAGGGCGCGCCGCTGAAGGCGGGCACCGTGCAGATCACCGGCGTGGCCTTTGGCGGCGTGCAGGCGGTGGCACGTGTGGAGGTGTCGGTGGATGGCGGCCAGAGCTGGCAGGCGGCGCGCTTCGTCGGCCCCGATCTGGGCCGCTACGCCTGGCGCAACTTCGTGCTCGAGGCGCGTCTGGCCGCCGGCACCCACCGCCTGGTGAGCCGCGCCACCGATGCCGCCGGCCAGGTGCAGCCGCGCGAGCGCATCGAGAACGCCGGGGGCTACAACAACAACAGCTGGGCCGACCATGCGGTGACCGTGGTGGTGGCCTGATGCGGCGGCGGCTGGCGGCCTTGGCCGCATCCGCCGCGGCGCTGCTGCCGGCCGTGCTGGCCGCGCCAGCCCAGGCCCAGACCCAGGCCGGCGATGCCGAGCTGGCCCTGGGCCGCCAGGTGTTCCTGCACGGCGCCAAACCGGCCTGCGCGCTGTGCCACACGCTGCGCGATGCCGGCGCCGAAGGCCAGATCGGCCCGGTGCTCGACGAGCTCAAGCCCGACGCCGCGCGCGTGCTGAAGATCCTGCGCAGCGGCTTTGGCGCCATGCCATCGTTCGCCGAGAAGCTCAGCGAGGCCGAGATGGCGGCCGTGGCCCGTTATGTGGCCACGGTGACGGCGCGCTAGGGCGCCCGCCGCGCGGCGCCCGGCCCGCCAAGGCGTGTCAGGCGGCGGCGATCAGCGCGGCCGGCACGGCGTGGTTCTGGCCGCCACGCTGGGCGATCTTCAGCGCGCCGATCCGGTTGCCCAGGGCCACGCAGCGCTCCAGGCTCCAGCCCTGCGACAGGCCGTGCAGCAGGGCCGCGCGGAAGGCGTCGCCGCAGCCGGTGGGGTCGACCACGGCCTCGGCGGCCACGCCCGGCACATGCGTGCGCGTGCCGTTGATCCACAGCTCGCAGCCTTCGGCGCCCAGCGTGACGATCACGCCCTTCAGGTTGGGCTGGCGCGACAGCGCCTCGAGGGTGGTGCCGATGCGCTCGGTGAGCATCGCGCCTTCGTAGTCGTTCACCGCCACCCAGGTGGCCTGTTCGGTAAAGCGCCGCAGCTCGGCGCCATCGAACAGCGGCAGGTTCTGGCCCGGGTCGAAGATGAACGGGATCTTCGCGTCGGCCAGCTGCTGGCAGTGGCCCAGCATCGCCTCGCGGCCGTCGGGCGCCACGATGGCCAGCGTGATGTCCTGGCGCTCGACCGGCACGCGCGTGGTGTGGGCCAGCATCATCGCGCCGGGGTGGAAGGCGGTGATCTGGTTGTTGTCCTCGTCGGTGATGATCATGCACTGCGCGGTGTAGGTCTCCTCGGCCTGCAGCACCAGCGAGGTGTCCACGCCCCAGCCCTTCAGGCGCGCCAGGTAGTCGCCGCCGTCGTTGCCGATGGCACCCTTGACCAGCGGCTCGCCGCCCAGCAGATGCAGGGTGTAGGCGATGTTGCCGGCGCAGCCGCCGTACTCGCGGCGCAGCGTGGGCACCAGGAACGAGACGTTCAGCATGTGCACCTTGTCGGGCATGATCTGCTGCGCGAAGCGGCCGTGGAAGTTGGTGATCGTGTCGAAGGCAAGCGAGCCGCAGATCAGGACGGACATGGTGGCATCGGGCCCGGCGACGGGCCCCGGTTCATGGAGGACAGGGGATCAGGGGTAGAACAGCTCGACGGTGTAGCCGTCGACCGATTGTCCGCCAGTGGCCAGCAAGGCCTGCAGGCTGAGCTCCTGGCCGGCGGCCAGCAGCGGCTGCGGCGCGCCCAGCTCGGCCAGGCGCAGCACCTTGCGCATCACCAGCACACCGCTGGCATCGGTGAGCGACAGTTCCACCGCCGGTGCGGCCAGGGGCGTCTCGGCGCGGTTGCGCAGCGTGAGGTTCAGGCGGTATTGCGCGCCATCGGCGGTGGATGACTCCAGCCGCGCCAGGCCCGAGGCATCCACCGACAGCTGGCCGATGCGATGCAGCGGCTGCACCACGCAGCCGGCCACACGGCACAGTGCCTGCAACGCGCCGGCCCAGTGCGGGTGACGCGCCGCCAGCGTGTCGCGCCACAGCAGCGCGGTCTGGGCGCCGGCCAGCGCCATCAGCAGCACGGCCGCCGCCACCGCGCCGGCGCGCACCGGCTTGCGCCGCCACCGTGCGGCGCGCTCGGCGGCGCGCAGGAACTCGGGTGCCGGCTCGGCCGGTGCCGGCGCCTCTTGCGGAAACGCGGCCAGTGCCGCCAGGGCCGGCGCTGCCGCATGGGCCGGATCGGCCAGCGTGGCCGCCAGGCCGCCAGGGGCGCCCTCCACCCAGGGCCGCTCCTCGGGGCGCTGGGGGGCGGGCTGATCGTCGACCGGCGGTGCATCGGCACTGGCGCGGTGCGCAGGGCGGTCGGCGCTGCCGTCGCTGCCGTCTCTGCCGTCTCTGCCGAAGTCGTGGCCGGCGTCGTCCGGCACCGCCGGGCGGCCGCCCGCCTGCGGGGCATCGACGACCTGCGTCGGTGGCGCAGCGGCAGACGGCGCGTCGACCGGCTCGCGCGAGGGGGTGCGCAGCAACTGGCCGGGCCAGGGCTCGTCGGTGCGGCCCGGCGCGCTCGGGTCGCTCGGATCACTCTGATCGATCGGGCCGCTCGGGCCGCCCAGGTCAACGAGGGGCGGGCTGGCAGGGGGCGGCGCGTCGTCCCAGCGCTCCGCCAGGTCCGGCGCCTCGGGATGCAGGCTGGCGTGGCCGTTGTCCTGGGCCTGGCGTGACGCCGCCGCGGTGCCATGGCCTGGAACCGCCGGAATCGCCAGTGCCACCGGCCGGCCGGTGGCCATGTCGAGCAGGTCGTCGGTGGCGTTGAACACGCCGGCGCAGCGGCCGCAGCGCACCCAGCCTTCGGAGACCAGCAACTGGTCGTGCACCACGCGGAACACGGTGCCGCAGGTGGGGCAGCGCGTGGCCAGGCTCATCGCGGCAGGCCCCCGTTCCGGCGAGTGCCGGAGCAGGCCGGACGGGCGTGCGGGGCAGGGCTGTTCATGCTGGCGGCGATGATGCCATGCCACATGGCAGGGCTCAGGTCGGGCGCCGCGCGGTCATCAGGATCCAGCCGTCCTCGCTGTCACTGACCTGCAGTGCAAGCCAGGGCGCATAGGCGGCCTTCAGCTCGTCGGCCTGGCGCTCCAGGATGCCAGCCAGCACCAGATGGCCGCCAGGCGCCACATGGCTGGCCAGCAGCGGCGCCAGCAGCTTCAGCGGCGTGGCCAGGATGTTGGCCAGCACCAGCGGGTATTCACCCTGGGCTGCGCCCTCGGGCAGCGCCGCGGTCAGCGCCACGCCATTGGCCGCGGCATTGTCGCGGGTGGATTGCACCGCGGCCTCGTCGATGTCGACGGCATCGATGCCGGTGGCGCCATGCAGCGCGGCGCCAATGGCCAGGATGCCCGAGCCGCAGCCGTAATCCAGCACGCGGGTCCAGCCGGCGGCCAGCGCCGGGGCCTGGTTCGCCGTCCAGCGCAGGCACATGCGCGTGGTGGGATGGGTGCCGGTGCCGAAGGCCAGGCCGGGGTCGAGCCGGATCACGCGCTCGGCCGCGGCCGGCGCCTCGTGCCAGCTGGGCACCACCCAGAACGTGGGCGTGATCTCCACCGGCGCGAACTGGCTTTGCGTCAGGCGCACCCAGTCTTGATCCGCCACCTCGCGCAGCGCCTGCACCTGTAGGTCGCCGGCCCATTCCTGGGCCAGCAGCAGCGCCGCGGCCTCGGTGGCCTCGGCCTCGCTGGCGAACAGCGCGGTCAGGTCGCTGCGCTGCCAGCCTTCGCGCGGCGCAGGCATGCCCGGCTCGCCGAACAGCGCCTGCTCGGCCTCGGTGCCGGCATCGGCATCGGCCACCGAGACCGACAACGCCTCGAGTTCGTCGACCAGGGCCTCGCTGACCGATTCCACCAGCGCCTCGGGCAGGCGCAGCACCAGTTCATGCATGCGTTGTCACCTCAGCGTTTGTGGTGCTCGAGCCACTTCTCGAGGTAGTGGATGCTGGTGCCGCCCTCGATGAACTTGGCGTCCACCATCAGCTCGCGGTGCAGCGGGATGTTGGTGGCGATGCCTTCGACCACCGTCTCGCTCAGCGCCGTGCGCATGCGCGCCAGCGCCTGCTCGCGGGTGTCGCCGTGCACGATGATCTTGCCGATCATCGAGTCGTAGTTGGGCGGCACCAGGTAGTTGGTGTAGACATGCGAATCCACCCGCACGCCGGGGCCGCCAGGGGCGTGCCACACGGTGATGCGGCCCGGCGAGGGCGTGAACTTGAACGGATCCTCGGCGTTCACGCGCACCTCGATGGCATGGCCGCGCATCTGCACCTGGCGCTGCGTGAACGGCAGCTTCTCCATCGCGGCGATGCGGATCTGCATCTGCACGATATCGACACCGGTGACCAGCTCGGTCACCGGATGCTCCACCTGCACGCGCGTGTTCATCTCGATGAAATAGAACTCGCCGTTCTCGTACAGGAACTCGAAGGTGCCGGCGCCGCGGTAGCCGATCTTCTTGCAGGCGGCGGCGCAGCGCTCGCCGATGCGCTCGATGGTGCGGCGCGGGATGCCCGGCGCCGGCGCCTCCTCGATGATCTTCTGGTGGCGGCGCTGCATCGAGCAGTCGCGCTCGCCCAGCCACACCGCGTTCTTGTGCTGGTCGGCCAGCACCTGGATCTCGATGTGGCGCGGGTTCTGGAGAAACTTCTCCATGTACACCGCCGGGTTGTTGAAGGCCGCACCGGCCTCGGCGCGGGTGGTCTGCACCGCGTGCAGCAGCGCCGCCTCGGTGTGCACCACGCGCATGCCGCGGCCACCGCCGCCGCCGGCGGCCTTGATGATCACCGGGTAGCCGATGGCCCGCGCCGCCTGCACGATGGCCTTGGGGTCATCGCTCAACGCGCCTTCCGAGCCCGGCACGCAGGGCACGCCCGAGCGGATCATGGCCTGCTTGGCCGAGACCTTGTCGCCCATCAGGCGGATGGCGTCGGGCGTGGGGCCGATGAAGGTGAAGCCGCTTTTTTCCACCCGCTCGGCGAAGTCGGCGTTTTCGCTGAGGAAGCCGTAGCCGGGGTGGATGGCCTCGGCATCGGTCACCTCGGCGGCGGCGATGATGGCCGGCATGTTGAGGTAGCTCTGGCCCGAGGGCGGCGGGCCGATGCACACCGCCTCGTCGGCCAGCTTGACGTACTTGGCCTCGCGGTCGGCCTCCGAGTACACCACCACCGACTTGATGCCCATCTCGCGACAGGCCCGCTGGATGCGCAGCGCGATTTCGCCGCGGTTGGCGATCAGGATCTTCTTGAACATGCGCAGGTGCCGGCCGTCACTCGATGATGAACAGCGGCTGGCCGAACTCGACCGCCTGGCCGTTCTCGGCCAGCACCTTGGTGATGGTGCCGGTCTTGTCGGCCTCGATCTCGTTCATGATCTTCATGGCCTCGATGATGCACACCGCCTCGCCTTCCTTGACCTGCTGGCCCACGTCGACCAGCGGCTTGGCGCCGGGGCTGCTGGCGCGGTAGAAGGTGCCGACCATCGGCGACTTGACCACGTGGCCGGTTTCTTCGGGTGCTGCCGCGGGGGCGGTGGCCACCGGCATGGTGGCCGCGGCGGCGGCAGCAGCCGGTGCGGCCGGGGCGGCCATCATCATCATCTGCGGCTGGGCCATGCCGACGGGCGTGCTGCCGGCCTTGACGATGCGCACCTTGCCTTCGGCCTCGGTGATCTCCAGTTCCGAGATGTTCGATTCCGACACCAGGTCGATCAGCGTCTTGAGCTTGCGCAGGTCCATGGGGGTAATGCTCCGGTTCGGCGGCGCCGAAAGGCGCCGCGGTGGTACGGCAGACCGCCTTGCTGCGATCTGATTTCATCTGCTGGGGCTGATGCCCGCAACTGCCGTGTACGGCGGCGAAATGAGGGCGGATTGTGGCACAGCGATGACCCCCGGGTGTGCATTTTGCCGATTTGATCGCTGACGGCCGTTGCCAGCCGTTCTGGTGGCAATACCACACATTTCGGCGACGATGGCCGAATTTGCCTGATCGGCTGCGAAGCTGCGCGAAGCCGCGCGGCAGGGCGGTGGCGGCGCGCCGGCTCAGGCGCGCGCGGCCCAGGCGCTCAGCTCGTCGAAGTGCGTTTCGCCCAGCTTGCGCTGGATGATGCGGCCCGCGGCGTCCACCATCACCGAGAACGGCAGGCCGCCCTGGGTGTTGCCCAGCGCGCGCACGAGCTCGGTGCCATCCAGCCCGGCCAGGCCCACCGGGAAGCCCACCTTCACGCGGCCCAGGAACTCGCGCACCGGCGTCGGGCCGTCGATGGCCAGGCCCACCACCTGCCAGCCGCGGCCACCGAACTCGCGGTGGAAGCGGTCGAACTCGGGCAGCTCGCGCACGCAGGGCGCGCACCAGGTGGCCCAGAAGTTGATGACCAGCGGCTTGCCGCGCAGCGTGGCCATGGCCAGTTCGCCGCCTTCGGGTCGGTCGAACCGCAGCGGCCACAGCGCCTCGAGCTCGGGCGAGGCCGCGCCCGCCGCGCCGGCCACGGCGCCAGGCGTGCTGCCGTGGCGCCACCAGGCCAGGCCGGCGCCCGCGGCAGCGGCGGCACCGGCCACGGCGCCCAACAGCAGCGAGCGGCGGGGCAGGCTCATCGGGCGGCGTCTCCGGCGGCCAGTGGCTGCGCGCCGGCCGGCGTGGCGTCGAGCAGGCGGCGCAGCGCCGCCGCATCGCCGCGCCAGCTGCGTCCGCGGGCATCGGGCTTGAGCGCGCCGCGCAGGTCATCGTGGTCGCGCACCACCAGGTGCACGGTGATCCACTCGCCGAATTCGTGCGAGCGCTGGGCCAGGCTGAGCACGTCCACGCCGCCGCCGTGGCCGTCGGGGCGGCTGGCCACCTCGTAGTCCAGCCCCAGGTTGATCAGCGCGATCTCGGTCGAC
>CAYPDO010000195.1:0-7728 GCA_964409495.1 uncultured Bordetella sp. | reverse complement strand
ATGGTGACCGAGACGCTGATCCGCGGCATGTACCGCTACTGGCGCGACGTGATGGAAGCCTGAACCATGCCGCAGCAATCCATAAACACCGAACTGTCCTTTCAAGACTGGCTGGCACTGAACCAGCTTTACGCGGACTACGCCGCCGCGGTCGACTCGGGCCAATGGAACCTGTGGCCTGAGTTCTTCACCGACGACTGCGTGTACCGCCTGCAGCCGCGTGAGAACTTCGAGCGCGGCTTCCCGCTGGCCACGCTGGCCTTCACCAGCAAGGGCATGTTGAAGGACCGCGTCTACGGCATCACCGAGACCATCTTCCATGACCCCTACTACCAGCGCCATGTGGTGGGCACGCCGGTGATCCGTCAGGTGGCCGACGGGCGCATCGAGAGCGAGGCCAACTACGCGGTGTTCCGCACCAAGCTGTCGCAGGAGTCCAGCGTATTCAACGTGGGCCGGTACATCGACGTGGTGGTGCGCACGCCCCAGGGTCTGAAGTTCGCGTCGCGGCAGTGCATCTACGACAGCGAAATGATCCCCAACTCCATCATCTACCCGATCTGAGGCCCCCATGAGCCAAGCCGAATGGACCGATGTGCTCGCTGCCGCCGACCTGCCCACCGATGACGTGATCGGCCTGGATGTCGCGGGGCGTGACATTGCCCTCTACACCGTGGGCGACGCGGTCTATGCCACCGACAACCTGTGCTCGCACGGCAATGCCCGCCTGTGCGATGGCTTCCTGGACGGGCATGAGATCGAGTGCCCGTTGCACCAGGGCAAGTTCGACGTGCGCACCGGTGCGCCGACCTGCGCACCGGTGACCGAGCCGGTGGCCAGCTACCCGGTCCGCATCGAGAACGGACGCGTCTGGCTCGCCCTGGGCTGATCGGCCCCCCGGGCCTGCGGCCCGTCTGAATCAACGCCTCTTGGAGGGCCGGTCCACTGTCACGGCGCGTTGCGGCGCCGTGAGGGGTGGCTTCGTCCCGAAGCGCCACCGAGCGCGCTCATCCTGATCTCTGGAGACAGTCGCCATGCGTCAAATCGACATGCAGCGAATGGTCGATGAAGCGAGATTCAACTCGTTTCACGCCCTGGTACTTTTGTGGTGCGCCCTGATCATCGTCTTCGATGGCTACGACCTTGCCGTGGTCGGCGTGGCGCTGCCTTCCATCATGAAGGCCTACGGCGTTCAGCCCGCAAATGCCGGCTTCATGATCAGCTCCGCACTGTTCGGCATGATGTTCGGCGCGATCGCCTTCGGAACGGTCGCCGATCGCATCGGGCGCCGCTGGACGATCGCTCTCTGCGTCGCGCTGTTCAGCATCTTCACCGCGGCCACCGGCCTGGCCACGACACCATGGGAATTCGCGGCTGTGCGCTTCGTGGCCGGGCTGGGCATCGGCGGCGTCATGCCCAACGTCGTGGCGCAGATGACCGAATACGCGCCCAAGCGGCTGCGCGCCACGCTGGTGACATTGATGTTCAGCGGCTACGCCGTGGGTGGCGTCATTGCAGCCCTGCTGGGCAAGGGCTTGATCGAGCAGTACGGCTGGTCGTCCGTCTTCTTTGCCGCTGGCTTTCCGGTGCTGCTGATCCCGATCATCCTCCGTGCCATGCCGGAGTCGATGGCCTTCTTGCTGGCACAACAGCGCGAGGATGAACTCAAGGTCATCGCCGCACGCCTGGACCCGAGCTTCAAGCCCCAGCCGCAAGACCGGGTGCTGCTGCCGGCGGCGCAGAAGACCCAGCTGGCGCCGATCCGCATGCTGTTTCAGGACGGCCGCGGGTTCAGCACGGTCATGTTCTGGATCGCCTTCTTCACCTGCCTGTTCATGGTGTACGCGCTGAGTTCCTGGCTCACCAAGCTGATGGCTGGTGCGGGCTACAGCCTGGGCTCCGCGCTCACCTTCGTGCTGGTGCTGAACCTGGGCGCCGTGCTGGGCGCGGTGGGCGGTGGCTGGCTGGCCGACCGCTTCAACATCAAGCTTGTGCTGGCGGCGATGTATGCGCTGGCCGCGGTGTCGATCACGCTGCTGGGCCTGCGCCTGCCCACCTGGGCGCTGTTCGTGCTCGTCGCGCTGGCGGGGGCGTCGACCATCGGCACCCAGATCGTGGCCAACGCCTATGCCGGACAGTTCTATCCGATGGCCATCCGCGCCACCGGGCTGGGCTGGGCGCTGGGCATTGGCCGCAGCGGCGCCATCCTGGCACCGATCCTGATCGGCGTCCTGGTCGGCATGAACCTGCCGCTGGAGCAGAACTTCGTCGCCATCGCCATTCCTGCCGTCATCGGCATGGCGGCGGTGCTGCTGATCGACCACAGCCGCTCCGCATCCCGCCATCCGCATGTCATCGGGCTGGAGAGTGGCACGGTGTCTTCCTGAGCCCCTTGCACGCCCTGTCCCGCCAGGACGCCAGCCCTGACCCTTTCCCTCACCACGCCACGCCATGACCACGACCTACCTGTTTCCCCCGGCACCCGTCGCCTCCCTGCCGATCGAAGGCCGCTCCGAGCGCTTCCCGGTCAACCGCCTGTTCTTCGTCGGCCGCAACTACCACGCGCATGCGGTGGAGATGGGCAAGCCGGTGGACAAGAGTGTCGAGCGACCGTTCTACTTCACCAAGTCGCCCAGCACCCTGGTGGAGTCGGGCGCCACCGCGGCCTACCCCAGCGAGACCAGCAATTTCCACCACGAGATGGAACTGGTGGTGGCCATCGGCCAGCCGGGCTTTCGCGTGGCGGCCGAGCGGGCGCACGAACTGGTCTACGGCTACGCCTGCGGCCTGGACATGACCCGCCGCGACCTGCAGCTCGTGGCCCGTGACAAGGGCCGCCCGTGGGATCTGGGCAAGGACGTCGAGGGCTCGTCCGTCTGTGCGCCGATCAAGCCCATGCCCGGCGTGGTGCTGGACAAGGGTGCACTGAGCATGAGCGTCAACGGCCAGGTGCGCCAAAAGTCGGACATCGACAAGCTGATCTGGAATATTCGCGAGCTCATCGCCGACCTGTCACTGTTCTATCACCTGCAGCCCGGCGACGTGATCTACACCGGTACGCCCGAAGGCGTGGGCCCAGTGCTGCCGGGTGACGTGATCGAAGGATCGGTCGACGGTGTGGGCACGGTCAAGCTGGTCGTCGGCCCGGCCGCTTGAGTGCGCATGAAGCTCTACAACTTCTTTCGCAGCGGAACGTCCCATCGCCTGCGCATCGCCCTGAACCTCAAGGGCCTGTCATACGACTACGTGGCGGTGGACCTGCGCACCGAAGCGCACCTGCAGGACAGCTTCAAGGCCATCAACCCGCAGCAGTTGGTGCCCGCGCTGGCGCTGGACGACGGTGAGGTGCTGATCCAGTCGCCGGCGATCATCGAGTGGCTCGAAGAGCGCCACCCGATGCCTCCGCTGCTGCCCACCGGCGCCGAGGACCGTGCCCGGGTGCGCGCGCTGGCAGCCATCATCGGCTGCGACATCCACCCGATCAACAACCGCCGCATCCTCGAGACCCTGCGCCGCCAGTTCGACTGTGACGACACGGCGATCAACGCCTGGTGCGGCACCTGGATCGGCGCCGGTTTCGATGCGATCGAGGCACTGCTGTCGGCCGACACCCGCCGCGGACGCTTCTGCTTCGGCAAAACGCCCGGCCTGGCCGATGTCTACCTGGTGCCGCAGGTGGAGAGCGCAAGGCGCTTTGGCGTGGAGATGTCGCGCTGGCCGCACATCGTGGCCGTGGACCGGGCCTGCGCGGAGCTGCCGGCCTTTGCCGACGCTGCTCCGGCGCGGCAGGTGGATGCACCCGCCAGGCCCTGAGGACGCGCAACCTGCGGGTTGTGCAGCAGGTGGTCGGGCGGAGCCGGCAGCCTGCTGCGGGAAAGCACCCAGGACGCCGCGCAGGTTTTCTGCAAGAACCGACCGGATCCTGAAAGACGCATCAAGTGCGCCTGCCTATGGTTCGTTGCTCAGCCGGGCGCCCCGCCCGCTGGATCAGTCAGACAACCAGAGGAGACATCAGGATGCATTTCGTGACGACAAGTGTGCGTGCTGCGGGGGTCTTGGCCGCCGCATCGGTGGCTTTGACATTGCAAGGCTGCGGCGGCAGCGACAACGGTGTGGTCCAGGCACAGGCGATGACCTGTGACGATGGCCTGAAGACGGCTTTCAAGCCGGATGCGGACACCTCGGTTCTGCTGGTCAAGGCGTTCAAGGCCGGTGACGCCATCGCCCTTTCCGGCACGCCCGCAACGCCGGCGCCGCCCACGGCCACCGCGGACATGTGCCTGGTGAAGCTGCTCGTCGGCCCGGGCAACGCCGGCGCGGCGACTGCCCCGTCCACATCGCCCGGCATCGGCATCGAAGTCTGGCTGCCCACGCCCTCGGCATGGAACGAGCGCATCCGCGCCTATGGCAACGGCGGCTGGGCCGGAAGCGCGCAGGCGGACACCACGCGCATCGGCGGCGGTGACGGCAATGACTTGTATGTCACGGCTGCAGGCAAGGGCTATCTGGTGGTGACCTCCGACCATGGCCATACGGCCGTGAGCGGCCAGCCTGCTGCGCTGAGCGCGTCGTTCGCGATGAAGCCCGATGGCACGATCAACACCACACTGTGGAAGGACTTCGCCGAGCGCAGCCTGCATGAGATGGCGCTGAAGTCCAAGGCACTGGCCAAGCTCTACTACGGCAAGGCCCACAAGTACGCGTACTGGGACGGCTACTCCACCGGCGGGCGGCAGGGGCTGAAGCTGGCACAGGTCTATCCGGAGGATTTCGATGGCATCCTGTCCGGCGCACCAGCCATCAACTGGACGCGCTTCATCACCAGCGAGCTGTATCCGCAGGTGGTGATGCAGCAGATGCTGGGCGGCCCCATCGCCTCGGCCAAGCTTGATGCCGTGACCACATCGGCCGTCGCGGCCTGTGGCGGATCGGGCCTCGGGCTTCTGCTGGACCCGTACGCCTGCCGATACGACCCGATGGGGGATGCGGCGGCGCTGTGCCAAGGTGCAAGCGGCAACGGCGGCATCGCGGGCACCAATGCCAATGCCGCCACCTGCCTGAGCCTGGCAGAAGCGTCTGCCGTCAACAAGATCTGGTACGGCCAGACCAGCGACGGCAGCGCGCCCGATCCGGCGATCGACAATGCCAGCGGCCCCTACCTGAATGGCAGCAACCAGCTGTGGTTCGGCCTGACCCGCGGCACCAGCCTGGGCGCCCTGGCAGGTGCGGGCCCGTTCCCCATCGCGGCAGACCAGGTGGCGCTGGAACTGCAGAACTCGGCGATGGCCTCGTCGTTCTTCGTCAATGCCACCGGCAACGGTGCCAACCAGTGGCGCACGCTGGACTATGCGGGGCTCACCGTGGCCGCGTACCAGGGCCTGGCACTGCAATCCTCGTTCTCGAACATCAATACCGACAACCCGGACCTCTCGGCCTTCAATGCGCGCAAGGGCAAGCTGCTGCTGTACCACGGCCTGGCCGACAACCTCATTGCACCGCAAGGCTCCGACAACTACTACAGCCGAGTCTCGGCACTGATGGGCGGCACGGCCGAGGTGCAGAAGTTCTTCCGGTACTACCGCATCCCCGGCTTCTCGCACAACGGCCGGCTGGCTGCCTCGCCCGCCACGCCGATGCCCCAGACCGTGCTGGGGCGCGACGAGATGTTCCAGGCCCTGCAGGCCTGGGTGGAGAGTGGCACGGCCCCGTCCACCCTCAACGTGACGTCCTCCGATGGCTCGGTCTCACTGCCGATGTGCCTGTACCCGCAGAAGGTGACCTACCTCGGATCAGGGGCGATCACGGCCGCGGCCAGCTACGGCTGCCGCTGAGCGCGAGATCCGGCGGTGTCGCGCCGCATGGCGTGGGGCGTGACACCGCGCCGCTGGCGCAGTGCCTGCGTCAGGTGCGACTGGCTCGAGAAGCCGCAGGCGATCGCGATCTCGGAGATCGAGCGCCCGCCCTGGCTTCTCAGGGCGCGCTCGGCCGCATCCAGCCGCAGCTGTACGACATGTTCGTGCGGCGTCACGCCAAACGTCGCCTTGAACAAGCGCGCAAAGTGGTGGGCGCTGAGCCCGACCTCGGCGGCGATCTGTGCGATGGAGACCTTGCCGGCGAACTCGGCATCCAGCAGCTCGATCACGCGGCGTCGCTGCACGGGCGTCAGGCAACCGGTGCGCGCTGACAGCGGGGCTTGGTCGGAGTAGCGGTCACAGACCAGGCCCAGGATCGACAGGGTCAGGCCCTGCAGGTACAGCGCACTGGCCGTGCCATGGCAGATCAGTTCGTGAGCCAGTTCCAGCGTGAGGCTGCTGAGCTTGTCGTCGAACAGCTCGTGCTGTGTTCGCAGTCGCAGCGTCTGCAACTCACCGTGTGTCAGCTGGCAGACCTGTTCGTCGGTGAACTCGATGCGCACGCAGCGGCCGGCTTCGCCCTGCCACTGCGCCTGCTCGAAATGCAGCCCCGCCTCGTAGACCTCGATCATCCGCGGCGCGGTGTGCAGATCCAGCACCCGGCCAGCCCGGCGGTAGCAGCGCACGCCGCGGCCCTGGTGGGCCACGAAGATGCGGGCCGTGGCATGGTGGTCCTGCTCGACCGTGCCTGAACCGGGAATGGGAAACACCGCGACGGGCAGTCCCGATTGGCTGGCATCGCTCTGCGCCAACAGGGCCTGGGGATCGTTCGAGGGCGGCAGATCGTGCAGGCTGGCGATGGCCATGGGCCTCTCCGGATGGCGGGTAGATCTGCTGCTGAACGTCCAGGCTGGGTCAGCACCGGCGTGGCCGCGCTGCTGGTGGACCGCCTCGATCCTGGCGCGCCAGCCTATACCCCCAGCAGCGACGGCAGCAAGGGGTCGGCACTCACGGCATCGCTGTCGCCCTGGAGGTGAACGCTGCCCTTTTGCAGCACCAGCGCGCGATCGCTGTGCGCCAGCACCTTGCGGAAGTCGCGGTCGACGATCAGCGTAGCGATGCCGTCGCGCCGGATCTGACCGATCACGCGCCAGATCTCCGCCACGATCAGCGGCGCCAGGCCCTCGGTGACCTCGTCCAGGATCAGCAGGCTGGGCTGGGTGAGCAGCGCACGGCCGATCGAGAGCATCTGCTGCTCGCCGCCAGACAGCTGCGAGCCCAAGTTCTGCAGACGCTCCTGCAGGCGCGGAAAGGTTTCCATCACGCGCTCGAAGTCCCAGCCGCGCTGCCGGTCGGCCGCGGCGCTCAGCGGCCGTGCCGCCATCACCAGGTTCTCGCGCACCGTCAGGTTCGGGAATACGCCGCGGCCTTCGGGCACATAGGCCACGCCCAGGCGCGCCACATCATGCGGCCGGGCCTTCGAGCAGTCCTGCCCGAAGAAGCTGATGTGGCCATCGCGCTGCGCCACATGGCCGAGCAGGGTGCGAATCAGCGTGGACTTGCCCATGCCGTTGCGGCCCAGCAGGCCGATGGTCTCGCCGCGGCGGATGGACAGGTCGATGCCGTGCAGCACATGGCTGCTGCCGTACCAGGCGTGCACTTCCGTGGCGTGCAGGATCTCTTCGCCGCTGCCCGGTCCGGCAGGCGTGATTGGACCGGTTCCTGGGCGGATCTGTGTGGTGTCAGCCGAAGCCATGTCAATGCCCCTCGTGGCCCAGGTAGGCGGCCTGAACCGCAGTGTTGGTGCGGATCTCGACCGGCGTGCCGTTGGCAATGACCGCGCCGTTGACCATCACCGTGATGCGGTCGGCGATGC
>CAYPDO010000194.1:0-7728 GCA_964409495.1 uncultured Bordetella sp. | reverse complement strand
GCGGCAGCACGCGGCGCTGCACCGGCTCGTCCTTCTTGGCCAGCTCGGCCATCTTCTTCTCGATGGCCGCCAGGTCGTCCAGCGTGAACGGGCGCTTGTACGAGAAGTCGTAATAGAAGCCGTGTTCGATGACCGGGCCGATGGTCACCTGGGCTTCGGGAAACAGTTCCTTCACCGCATAGGCCAGCAGGTGGGCAGTGGAGTGGCGGATCAACTCCAGGCCATCGGCGTCCTTGTCGGTGACGATGGCCAGCGCGGCATCGGCGTCGATGCGGTGGCTGGTGTCCACCAGCTTGCCATCCACCTTTCCACCCAGCGCGGCCTTGGCCAGGCCGGTGCCGATGGACGCGGCCACCTCGGCCACGGTGACCGGCTGCGGGAATTCGCGTTTCGAACCATCGGGAAGCGTGATCGTGACCATGGCGGGCTCCGGAAGATGAGGATCGTGCAGACAACAAAAAAGCGCGGGGGTGAGCCGCGCTTGTCGTTGTTCAAAGGGGGAAAGGGGTCGAACAGGCGTGACGGCGCGGCCGGCTCAGTGGCCGGTGAAGGCGGCGAAATGAGTTCGCGGTGTCACAACCAGATGCCTTTCTCGCTCTTGCTCAGGGGTGATCGCAGGATTGTACGGTGCAAAGCCGGCGTGCCAGGATGAAAGAGCGGCGCTTGGGCCGCTCAGACCAGGCCCGCCGCGCCCAGGCTGCGCTCGACGAACCAGAACACTGCCACCGCGGCGGCCAGGCCCGAGCCGCCGCGCAGCACCGCCGGCACATACAGCGCCCGGCCGCGCCACAGCATCAGCAGCGGCAGCAGCAGGGCCACCACGGCCAGCTGGCCGGCCTCGAGCCCGAGGTTGAACTGCAGCAGGGCCCAGCCGAACGTGCCGGCGGGCAGATCCAGCCCGGCCAGCACGCCGGCAAAGCCGAAGCCGTGGATCAGGCCGAAGCCGAAGGTCAGCGCATCGCGCCAGCGCCACAGGCGCGGACGCAGGTTGTCGAGCGCAGCCACCACGATGCTCAGCGTGATCGCCGGCTCGACCAGCCACGGCGCGGGGCGCCACGCCCCCAGCGCCGACAGCGCCAGCGTGAGCGAATGGGCCAGCGTGAACAGCGTGACGGTGCGCAGCACCGGCCCGGCCACAGCGCGCAGATCGGCCGCGGGCTGCCAGCCATGACCGTCGCCTGCAGGCGCACCGGCGCTGCGCTGCAGCACTGCCGGCAGCAGCAGGCACAGCAGGAACAGCAGATGATCCCAGCCACCGAGCAGGTGTCGCACCCCTTCGGCCAGGAACGACGCAGACGCGGCCCCTGGCGTGCCGGCGGTGCCCGACGCCGCGGGATCGCCGCCGGCGCCGGCCGGCACGGCAGCGCCCGGTGCCGCGTCCGCCGAGCCAGGCACCAGCACCAGCAGGCGGGGTGAGGCCTGGCCTGGAAGATCCAGCCGCAGCAGGCCGCGATGTGTGGCGTCCACACCGGCCAGCAGCTGCCAGCGCAGCGCCGAGGTTGCCGTCAGCTGGCAGTCGGCAGCCGCCTGCACCACGGCATACACGCCGTCGGCATGGCGAGCCAGCGCAGGCACCGGCTCGCCCGCACCGGGCCCGGCCCCGCCCGCCACCACGGGCACAAAGCGGCAATCGCCCAGGGCCAGGGCGCCCAGCACGGTGCGCGTGATCGCTGCCCCGGCGTGGCGGACCTCGGCCCAGGTGAGCTGGCGGTCACCGTCGGCGTCCAGCTGCGGCAGCAGCAGATCCAGATCGCGCAGCGCCACCTCGGCGCGCACGGTGGTGCGGCCGGCCTCGGTGCGCACCTGCAGATAGGCGTCGCTGGCCTGGTGCGCGTGCGCCGCGGGCAGCAGGCACAGCAGCGCCAGAAGGGCCCTGAACAGCTGGCTGGCCGGCGCGCGCAGCCGGCATGGCCAGCCGCCGCACACGGGTACGGCGGCGTTCACGAGGCCTCCCGCCGGCGGTCGACCAGCCCGGTGCTGGCGGCCGCGGCGCGCGCTTCGGCCACGGCGCCGGGCTGGCCACAGGCCTGGGCGGCGCGGTGCAGCAGCAGCAGATCGATGGCCTCGCGCTGCCGTGCCACATTGCGCCGCGCGGCCTGCCAGGCCTCGCAGGGCTGCGGCCCGAGCGCCAGCGCCTGAAGCGCACGTTCGCGCTCATGCCCGTTGCCGCCGGGGCGCAGATCGGCCTGGGCCTGGCGCGCCTGCAGCTCCTGCACCAGGCGCGCGGCCTCTGGCCGGCCGGCACGCTGCGCGGCAATGGCACGGCGCAGCAGCACGCCATCGGCATCGGGCGCCTCCCGCAGCAGCTGCCAGGCCTCGCCGGGCCGGCCCTGGTCGAGCAGGAAGTCGGCGTGGCCGATGCGGGCATACAGCGCACCGTCGGCGGCCACCGCCTCGCGCCAGGCGGCATCGGCGGCGGCCACGCGGCCGGCGCGCTGCTCCAGCTCGGCCACCGAGGTCCACAGCCAGCCGCGCGTGGCGGCATCGCGGGCCTGCCGCAGCAGGGCCGCGAAGCCTCGGCGCGCGGCGTCGAATTCTCCCCGCAGGCCCTGGCCTTCGGCCAGGCAGGCGTCGGCCCAGGGCTGCACGCGCTGCGCCTGCAGGGCCGCGCAGGCCCGATCGGCCTCGGCCAGCCGGCCCTGCACGCGGTGCAGGGCTGCCAGCATCAGCCAGGCCTGGGGCTGCGCGGCATCGTCGCGCAGCACGGCCTGCAGGCGGCGCACAGCATCGTCGAAACGGTGCAGGTACTGTTCCACCTCGGCCAGCGTGATGCGCAGCGCGGGTGGCGCACGGTCGTCATCCCGCCAGGGGGCCAGGCGCGCCAGGGCATAGCCGGCCGGACGCGGATCGCCGGCGCTGCGGGCCTGTGCCAGCAGGGCCCGCGCATCGGCCAGCGCCGCGGCAGGATCACGCTGCATGCCCGGCGGCAGCCGCGGCGGCAGGCGTTGGATGATTTGCGCATCGTGCGTGGGCTGCAGCGGCTCGGCGGCCATGGCCGGCATGGCCAGCAGGCCGGCGACACACAGCGCCGGCAGCCAGTGCCGCGGTGATCGCCATGGCAGCACATTGAAAAGAGGCATGGTACGGACTCCGACAACGGGGCGCGCGCCCGGTACGGCCACCGGGTGCTGCCCACGCGCCCTGCCCTGTACGCAGCCGGTGCCCGACCGGATGCGGCGCGGCCTGCTGGCCGCAATTCAGTGCCGCGTCACAGCGGCAGCACGCCGCGCGCCGGGTGCTGCACCCACTGTGCGGCCTCATCGGCCAGTTGCTGCGCGGCGGCCACCGCCAGCCGCCAGCGGCGCATGCGCTCGGCCTCGTCGTGCGCAAAGGCCTTGAAGTCGGCACGGTCGGGCAGCTTGCCGCCCGGCAGCGTGGCGATCCAGGCCGGATCGGGGGCCAGCACGATCACGTTGTCGAGCCGCGGGCTGGCGTGGTGGCGGTGCTTGAGCGACTTGTCCAGCCAGCCGGGCACCAGCGTGCGCTGGAAGTGCGGGTACAGCACCAGGCCGTCGGCCATGGCGGCGTAGTCGAGGTGCAGGTGGTAATCGGTGATGCCGCCGTCCCAGTAGGCGCCGCGCGGGCCGCCGGGCACGTCCTGCACGGCCTCCAGCCAGAACGGGATCGAGCAGCTGGCCTGGATGGACAGCGCCAGGTTGCCCGCATCCAGCGCCACCTGGCGCGCCGGGTAGTCGTGCAGCGGAAACGGCAGCGCATGGCGCGGGTCGGAGAACACCACGCGCTCCAGCCAGCGGCCCATCGCGCGCCGGCTGGCCAGGTTGGCGGCAAAGGCGCCCAGATAGCCCGACGGCGTGCGCCAGCGCCCCTCGAGGTGCAGCAGGCCCTTGCCGCGACTGGTGAACACATGCAGGCGCCGCGTGGCGTGCTGCAGCGGGCCCGGCGCCCCGGCCGGAAAACGCGCCGCCAGATTGGCGCCGAACACGCGGCTGACCACGGCCGCGCTGGGCGGCTTGCCGGGTGCGTGTTCATAGGTCTGCGTGATGTAGTCCTCGGCCAGCTGGGCCAGCGCGGCATCGGCATCGGGCTGGGCCGCCGCGGCCATGCGCCAGGCGCCGATGCTGGCGCCCAGCAGGTGCACGGTGTGCGGGCTGCCCGCCAGCCAGTGGCCGAACAGCCAGCGGTCCAGCGGCCCCAGGATCAGGCCCTTGGGTCCGCCGGCGGCCGCGGGAATCACCCGCACATCAGCCGGGCGCAGGCCGCGCTCATGCAGGTGCGCCAGCGCGCGCGGGCCGGCGTATACGCGCAATGCGCGCGGACCCGGCCTTGCATGCGGGGCGTGCCGGTGGCTCAGAACTTCCATTGCAGGCTGGCGTTGAACTGCGCCGGCGTGGTGCGCCCGGTCTGGGCACCGGCGGTGAAGCCGTCGAGGTCCTCGATGGCATTGCTGGACAGGCTGTCGGGGGCCAGCAGATTGTTGACCGCCAGGCGCAGACTGGCACCACGCGCGATCCGCCACAGCAGGTAGGCATCCAGCCGCTGGGCCTGGCCGCGCCAGACATGCTGGCGGTCGGTCTGCGCCGTGGTGTAGGCGGGCGTGTGCGCCAGGCTGGCGCCCAGGCTCCAGCCGGGCCACAGCTCGCGCCAATCCAGGCCCAGCGTGGCCTGCCAGGGCGGCTGGCCCTCCAGGCGCGCATCCGGGTCGTCGATCTGCTCGACGCCCGAGCGGTACACCGACACCGCCGCGCGCAGCTGCAGCGTGCGCGGTGCCTCGGTCCACCAGGCGCCCAGCCAGGTGGCCGCCGGCCCCTTGAGCTCAAGCTCCAGGCCGCTGCTGCGTGCGCCGCCCAGGTTGATCGGCCGCGACACCCAGCGCGGCACGCTGGCCTCGGCCACGGTCTCCAGCCCGATGCGGCGGCGGATCAGGTTCTGCACGCGGCGGTGGAAGGCACTGGCGCTGAGCACGCCGTCGCCCGGCAGATAGCGCTCAAGGCTGAGATCCAGCGCCCACACGCGTTCGGGCTGCAGTTGCGGGTTGCCGGCCGAGTCGGCGGCGATCGGGGTGTTGGGCTGGTCGCGGTCGTAGCTGCCGTTCAGGCTGTAGCGCGGCAGCAGCAGGCCCAGATCAGGCGCGCGCACGCTGCGCGCCAGGCCGACGCGCAGCACATCGCGCGATTTCGGGTCAAGCGCCAGCCGCCACTGCAGCGTGGGCGCCAGCGCCGTGTAGCGGTTGTGGGCGCTGACGCTGGGGCTGGCCAGGCGCTGCGAAACGGCCTCGGCGCGCAGGCCGGTGCTGACAGACGAATCGTCGCCGATGGCCCACTCGTCCTGCGCGAACAGCACCTGCCTGGCGATGCGCGCCTCGAACGGAACGCCGAGCGCGCCGGTGATCTGCTCGGCGCCGTTGTCGAAACGGCGGTTGATTTCGTGGCGCTGGCGCCAGTCATGGTCGGCGCCCAACGCCAGCGTGTGGCGCTCGGCCCAGGGCTTGCGCCAGCGCAGGCCCAGGCTGTGGCTGCGCTCATGGTGGTTGCCGTCGGCGCTGCGCAGCGAGCCCGGGCTCCCGCTGGGCGTGCTGCCCTGCGCGCGGCCGGTGCCGGTCCAGCGGCTGCCTTGCAGGCCGGCCTTGAGCTCCAGGCGCTCGCCGTCCACCTGCTTGCGCACCCATTGCGCCTGGGTGCGCGCCATGCGCCAGCCGCCCCAGCTGGCCGATCGGTCTTCGGCCAGCGAGGCCGCGGGCCCCTCGATGACGCGGGTGTGCCGCTCACCCTGGTTGTCATGCCAGTTGCGCTGCATGAAGGCCTGCCACTGCAGCGTGTCGGTGTCGCTGATCTTCCAGTCCAGGCGCGGGCCGAGGTTCAGGCCGTGGCCCAGCCAGTGGTCGCGCCCCTGCACGTACTGGCGCGACACCGTGCCATCGGCCGCACGCGAGACGCGTTGCTGCCAGACCTCGGCGCCGTTGGCCCAGCTGTACACATTGATCGGCAGGAACAGGCCCAGCGCGCCGATGCGGTCGCCCCAGTGGAAGCCGCCCGAGCCCTGCGGCTGCACCATGCGGTAGCCCAGCGCGCCGCGCCATTCGCGCTGCTGCAGCCGGGGCGCACTGCGCAGCACCACGTTGATGGTGCCGGCCGCGCCACCGAACTCGGCCGTGGGGCCCTTGACGATCTCGATGCGCTCGATCTCGCTGGGCGCCAGCGTGTCCAGCGAGAAGCCCGGCGGCGCCGGCTCGCCGTTCAGCAGGATCTGCGTGTAGCCCGCGCCCAGGCCGCGCAGCCGCGGCGTGTCGCCATCCATGCTGACACCGGCGGCACGCTGCAGCACATCGCTGACCGAGTTGTCGCCATGGGCCTCGAGCTCGTCGCGGCCGATCACCGTGCCGGCCACCGTGGCCTGGCGCCGGCGCAGCGCGGCATCGTCGGTGCGGCCCTCGATCACCACCTGCTGGCCGCCCGGCGCCGTGGCAGGCTTGGCGGGCGCCGATGCCGCCACCGGTGCCGAGGCCGCGGCCGGTGCCGCGGAGCCGCTGGCCGGCGGGGTGGCGGCAGGCTGTGCCCACACCGGCGCCGCGGCGGCCAGCCAGGCCCAGCACAGCGGCCGGCGCAGGCTCATGGCTTGCTCAGCGCTTGGGCTGCAACTTGGCGAAGGCCGCGGCCATCGCGCCCTGCGCATTCGGTTGCGCTGCGCCCCGCCCGCCGCCGCCCAGGCGCTGGTCTCTTCCGGCGGGGCGGTAGCTGTTGTCGCCCCGCGCACCACCCGGCGCACCCGCTCCGCCCCGTGGGGCCAGCGCATCGAGCTTCATGGTCAGCGAGATGCGCCCGCGCGCCAGGTCCACTTCCAACACCTTGACCTTGACGATGTCGCCGGCCTTGACGATCTCACGCGCGTCGTTGACGAACTTGTTGGCCAGCTGGCTGACATGCACCAGGCCGTCCTGGTGCACGCCCAGGTCGACGAAGGCGCCGAACTGCGCCACGTTGCTCACCGTGCCTTCCAGCGTCATGCCGGGCTGCAGGTCCTTGATGTCTTCGACGCCGTCGTTGAAGCGCGCCACCTTGAAGTCGGGGCGCGGGTCGCGGCCGGGCTTCTCCAGCTCGGTGAAGATGTCCTTCACGGTGATGGCGCCGAACTTCTCGTCGACAAACAGCTCGGGCTTGAGCGTGCGGATCACATCGCTCTTGCCCATCACCTCGGCCACCGGGCGCGCCAGCTTGTCCAGCATGCGCTGCACCACCGGGTAGGTCTCGGGGTGCACGCCGGTCAGATCGAGCGGGTTGTCGCCGCCGCGGATGCGCAGAAAGCCCGCCGCCTGCTCGAAGGTCTTGGGCCCGAGGCCGCTCACATCCAGCAATTGCTGGCGGTTGCGGAAGGCGCCGTTGGCATCGCGCCAGCGCACGATGCTGGCCGCCACCGCCGGGCTCAGGCCCGACACCTTGGCCAGCAGCGGCGCGCTGGCGGTGTTCAGGTCCACGCCCACCTTGTTGACGCAATCCTCCACCACGGCATCCAGCGTGCGCGCCAGCTCGCTCTGGTTCACGTCGTGCTGGTACTGGCCCACGCCGATGCTCTTGGGCTCGATCTTCACCAGTTCGGCCAGCGGATCCTGCAGGCGGCGCGCAATGCTGACCGCACCGCGCAGGCTCACGTCCAGGTCGGGCAGTTCCTTGCTGGCAAATTCACTGGCCGAGTAGACCGAGGCGCCAGCCTCGCTGACCACCACCTTCTCGATGGCCATGTCGGGCGCCAGGTCCTTCACGCGCTTGATCAGGT
>CAYPDO010000193.1:0-7769 GCA_964409495.1 uncultured Bordetella sp. | reverse complement strand
GCGTGCAGGGCCTGGTGGACAGTGGCCGGCTGGCCGAGACGGTGGCGCAGCGCCACCCCGAGGTGCACGCGGTGCGCAGCGAGCGCGCGCTCTACGACTACGTGTGCGAGCTGAAGGCGCGCCACATGAAGAGTGCGCCGCCGCTGTCCAAGGTGGCTTTTGATCCCAAGCTGCACGTCGTGAAGAACGCGCTGGGCACGCACAGTGCCGTCTCGCGCGTGCAGGGCGGCCAGCTCAAGGCCAAGCGCGAGATCCGCATCGCGGCGCTGTTCAAGGACGCGCCGGCCGACTTCCTGCGCATGATCGTCGTGCACGAGCTGGCGCACCTGAAGGAGCGCGCACACGACAAGGCCTTCTACGCGCTGTGCCAGCACATGGCGCCCGATTACCACCAGCTCGAGTTCGACCTGCGGCTGTGGCTCACGGCGCAAGAGCTGCCCGGCGCCGCCGCACCGCCGGTGCCGGCAAGTGCAGCGCGGCCGGGCCTGCCGGCGACCGACAGCGGCGCGCCGGCCACGCGCATCAGCGCCGCCACGCTGCAGGCCTACCGCGAAACCGGCTACCAGGTGCATGGCGAGACGCCGTTCACGCTGCGCATCGGTGAGCCCAGCCCGGCGCTGGCCGCGCTGCAGGCCAGCCATGGTGTGGCCTGCAGCGCCTATGTCAGCGCGTGCAACCCGCTGGGCCAGCGGCTGGACGCGCGCGACAACGCCCGGCGCCATGCCGCGCTGGGCCGCGAACTGACAGACCGCGGCCTGCCCTGGCTGCCGGGCATCGGCCAGCACCCGGTGGGCGACTGGCCGGGCGAGCCCAGCTGCCTGGTGCCGGGCCTGGACCTGGCGGCCGCGCGCCGCCTGGGCGAGCGCCTGGCGCAGAACGCCATCGTGTGGAGCGACGCGACGGCCGTGCCGCAGCTGGTGCTGCTGCGCTGAACCGCCGCGTGGCCCTGGCCTACTTGCGCTTGATGTAGCGCGCCACCAGCACCACGCCCACCACACCCAGCAGCACCAGCGGCAGCGAGCCGGGCTCGGGCACCGTGCCGCCGCCCACCGAGATGGCAAAGGCGCACGGCGACGACAGGGTGGCCACCAGGGCCGCAAGACGGGAGGCGAAGGTCATGGGAAGCTCCGGCTGGGTCGAGCCCGCAGCATAAGCGCAGCGCGGCGTCACGGCGATGACGACATTCCCGCCCCGGAACACCCCGCCGTCGCGCCCCCTGGTTGCCGGCCACCACCGGCCCCGCTGTGTGCACAAGCGAACCGACGCGCCCTGGTGCCAGGCGCTAGCGTGGCCGCTCGGTTCATCCGGCCGCTGCCGGCCGACGCGCCGCCCCTTGCCCCGCCCACCCCCTGAAAGGCCGCCATGCCGCCCGATCCCTACTTCCACCCCGACTCCGAATCCGTGCGCTTCTGGGTCACCATCGAGAAGCTGCCGGTGGGCGCCAGCGTCGGCCAGCGCGTGCTGCACTACAGCTTCCGCGCCGGCTGTACCGACGATGATCCGCTGCAGACCTACCGCGCCCATGCCCAGACGCTGGCCGATGCCGTGCGGCGCCGCGTGGCCGCCGGCGCGATCGAGCCGGTGATGCTGCGCGAGAGCGATCTGGCGCCGATCCGGCGCGGCTGAGGGTGTGGCGCGGCCGCGGCGCCTGTTCGTCAGCGCACAGACCGCGGCCACGCCACCGGCCCAGCATTGCGGCTTCTTCCCCCGCCCAGAAAGGCAGCCCGAGATGTCCAAGGTGCAGCACGGCAACCGCGAAGCCAAGAAGCCCAAGAAGACCCAGCCGCTGGCCCTGCCGGCCACGCCGGCCGGCAGGCCGCCGCTGGCCCCGGCGCCCCCGGTGGTGGCCCCGCGCCCCGGCAAGCGCTAGCCCGCCGCCGCGCGCCGACCTCAGCGCACGTAGAAGGCGTGGCCGCAGGCCGCCCGCTTGGCGCGGTACATGGCGGCGTCGGCATGGTTCATCAGCGTGCCGGCGGTGCGACCGTCCTCGGGCGTGCGGGCAATGCCCACACTGGCGCGCACCGCCAGGCGCAGCGCGCCGATCTGCAGCGGCTCGGCCACGGCGCCGATCAGCTTGCGCGCCAGCACGGCCAGCGGCGCGCGCGCCATCGGCCCCACCGGCAGGCAGGCAAATTCGTCGCCACCCCAGCGGGCCACCAGGTCGCCGGCCCGCACGCCGCGCGCCAGCCGCGCCGCCACGACCCGCAGCAGTTCATCGCCCACGCCGTGGCCATGGCGGTCGTTGATGGCCTTGAAGCCGTCGAGGTCCAGGAACAGCACGGCCAGTCCCGGCCCGTCGCGCAGCGCCTGCTCCAGCTGCCCGGCAAACAGGCGCCGGTTGGGCAGTGCCGTCAGGCCGTCGTGCAGCGCCAGGTGGCTGGCTCGCTGGCCCTCGGCGCGCGAGCGCGCCAGCGCCTCGTGCAGGTCCACCAGGTCGCGGGCCAGCACCCGGCGCCGCTGGGCCAGCTCATGCACCGCGCTGCCCTGCAACTGGCGCAGTGCTGCCACGCAGTCGAGCAGGCCCTCGCTGAGCTCGGCCAGCGTTGTCGGCGGCGGGCTGGCCAGCAGCGGCAGCCGTCGGGCCAGGTGACGCACGCGCTCGGTCACCGCGGCCATCAGGTCGCTCCAGTCGTCCATGTCCAGGTCGGCGCGCGGTTCGGGCAGCGCCTCGGCCGGCCAGCCGGCAGGCGCCATGGCCAGCGCATCGGCACCGTCGGCGCCGGGTGGCCGGGCCGTGGCCTCGGCTGGCGCCTGTGCGGCAGGCGGGGTCTGGCCGGTCCGGCAGCAGGCCTGCGGTCGGGGGTGCGTCGTCATGGGCATTCACATCGGGTCTGTGGAAGCTGGCATACGGCCGGGCCAGGCGCTGTGGTCGGTTGTAGGCGGGGGCCGGCGGGATGTCTGTTCGGCAACGCACAGCGTCGTGGCCGGTGCACAGGCGCCGGCCGCGGCCTCAGATGCGGCCCAGCAGCAGAAGCACCAACAGCACCAGCGCCACCAGGCCCAGGCCGCCGCTGGGCGCATAGCCCCAGCCCGCGCTGTGCTGCCAGGTGGGCAGGGCGCCGATCAACAACAGGATCAGAACGATCAGGACGATGGTGGCGATGCTCATGGCGTTGTTCCTTCAGGGGTTGCGGGCCGGGGTCGGGGCGCCGCGGCAGCCGCGGCCTGCAGGTGGCCCGGCCTGCATGGCTGGCAGTCTGTGCGGCGCCTGCTGCGCGGTCTGTACGACGGCGCACCGAGGCGCCGGCTATCCCAGCAGGCCGTCGTAGACCCGGCATTCGGCGGCATAGCAGCTGCACGCCGCCTGCTCCAGGCCGGCGCGGTCCAGCACCTGCAGCGCGCCGCGCCGGTAGCTGATCAGGCCCTGGCGCTGCAGCGCCACCGCGGCGGTGGTGATGCCCACGCGGCGCACGCCCAGCATGGTGGCCAGGAACTCGTGCGTGACGGTGAACTGGTCGGCATGCGCGCGGTCGTGGCTGAGCAGCAGCCAGCGCGCCAGGCGCGGCGCGATGCGGTGAAAGCGCAGGCAGGCCGCCGAGACGGCCAGCTGCGCCATGCGCACGTACAGGTAGTGCTGCACCAGCACCTGCAGCCGTGCGCTGTGCGCCAGCTCGGCCTGGAAATCGGCCGTGCCGATGCGCCAGGCCATGCCCGGGCCCTGCACCAGCGCGCGCAGCGGTGTGTCGGTCACGCCCAGCGCCAGCTGCACGCCCAGCAGGCCCTCGCGGCCGACCATGCCCACCTCCAGGCCCGGGTGCCGATCCACCCGCGTGACCAGCGAGACAAAGCCATCCACCGGAAACCAGGCATGGGCCGTGGTGCTGCCGGGCTCGGCCAGCACCTCGGCCATCACCAGCGGCACGCGTTCGCAGCGCGCCAGCACGCGCTGGCGGTCGGCCGCCGGCAGCAACTCGATCAGGTGGTTCTGCGCGTCGACCATGGGCCTTCCTTCACTGGCCGAGGCCAGCCGCAGACGGAATGCTGCGGCTGCCGGGAGCCGCGCCCAGTGTGGGCTGCGGTGGCGCGCCGCACTGTCTGCCAACGCACACGGCGCGCCACACGCCGCGCCACCCCGGCTACACCGCCGTGCGCGCGGGCAGCAGGCGGTCGTATTCCTTCTTCACCACGGCATAGCACTCGCAGGTGCGCTGCTCCAGACCGGGCCGGTCGAGCACGGTGATGCGGCCGCGCGCATAGCGGATCAGGCCCAGCTTCTGCAATTTCAACGCGGCTTCGGTCACGCCCTCGCGGCGCACGCCCAGCATGTTGGCGATCAGCTCCTGGGTCATCACCAGTTCCGAGCCGGACAACCGGTCCAGGCTCAGCAGCAGCCAGCGGCACAGCTGCTGCTCGAGCGCATGGTGGCGGTTGCACACCGCCGTCTGCGCCATCTGCGTGATCAGCGCCTGGGTGTAGCGCAGCATCAGGTGCATCACCGGGCCCGAGCGGTTGAAGGCCTCCTTGATGATTGCCGAGCGCAGGCGCACGCCGCGGCCGGCGCTCTGCACCACGGCGCGGCTGGGCGTGGTCTCGCCGCCCATGAACAGCGCGATGCCCACGATGCCCTCGTGGCCCACCACGGCGATCTCGGCCGAGGCGCCGTCTTCCAGCACATACAGCAGCGACACGATGGCCGTGGTGGGGAAGTACACATGGCTCAGTGCATGGCCCGACTCGTAGAGCACCTGGCCCAGCGGCAGATCCACCCACTCGATCTGCGGCTGCCAAAGCCGCCATTCATCGGCAGGCAGGGCGGCCAGCAGGCGGTTGTCTCGCGCATCGGGTGCGACAGGCGGCATCGGTGGTCTCCATGGGGTGCTTGACTGCAGCACAGCCACAGCGGCCCAGTATGTGCGTGACCGCACACAGCGCGGCCTGCGCTGGCGCAATTCCCCTGGGCGCAACGCGCGGGCCGGTGGCCCGGCCTGTGTTCGCCGCCGCACCGACACCCGGGGCACCAATGCCTGACAAACACGGTGTGCGTCCAGCACGGCCCCCGGGGCCCTGCGGCGGCCACCCACCCTGCCCTCTCAACCCATGCCGATGCGCCGCGCGTCGGCGGGAGCCTCCCGATGACGCACCACCCCCTGCCCCCCTCACCCTGGAGCACCGCCTGCGGTGGCCACAGTGCCGGCACCTCGGCGCAGGAGCAATCGGCGCTCGGCGCGCACTTCGGGGCCTGCCAGCGCCTGCGCGGCCGGCTGTTCGGGCTGCATTGCCTGGCCGAGCGCACCCATGGCGTGCTGGCGGCGCGCTTCATCACCACGCTGGTGGTGCTGGCGGCGGCGCTGGCGCTGGCCACCACGCTGTTCTGATCCCGCGACCGATGGGCCCACCCACGCTGCAGGGCCTGCTGCCCGAAGCCTCGCCGGCGCTGTGCCGCCTGCTCGATGGTGCGCGCGGCCCGGTGGAGGCGCCGATCCGCGCCGAGATCTTCGGCCCGCAACGCTTCGCCCAGCACGGCCGCAGCCTGGGCGAGGCCCACCGTGCCGAGCGGCCGGCCACGCGCGGCGACACCTTCGTGCCGCGCCTGCAGAGCAACATCCGGGCGCTGCGCGAAGCCCAGCGCTACATCGACGCCCAGGTGGCCGCCGGCTATGACGTGAGCCCGGCAGCCGAGTGGCTGCTCGACAACTTCCACCTCATCGAGGCGCAGATCGAGGCCGTGCGCGCCGGCTTGCCGCGCAGCTACTTCCGTGCGCTGCCGGTGCTGCAGGATCCGCCGCTGGCCGGCCTGCCGCGCATCTACGGCGTGGCCTGGGCCTTCGTGGCCCACACCGACGGCGCCTTCGACGAGGACCTGCTGGTGCAGTTTCTGGTGGCCCACCAGGAGACCCGTGCGCTGGCGCTGGGCGAGCTGTGGGCCCTGCCCACCACGCTGCGCGTGGTGCTGATCGAGAACCTGCGCCGCCTGGCCGAGCGCGTGGCCACGCACAAGGCCGCACGCGAGGTGGCCAACCTGTGCTGCGACCGCATCGGCAGCGTCGATGCACCGGCGCTGGCGCGCGTGCATGCGCTGCTGGCGCTGCGCGGCGTCGGCCCCGAGTTCCTGGCCCAGGTGGCGCTGCGCCTGCAGGACGGCGCCGGCAGCGGCCCGGACCCGGGTGCGGCCATCGGCATCGCCGCGGCGCAGCCGGCCACGGCCGAGATGCTGCAGTGGCTGGACACCGCCCTGCCCGACCCCGCCGGCGCCCAGCGGCGCCAGCGCGCCGACCAGGCCGCCGACAACCTCAGCGTGAGCAATGCCGTGGGCTCGCTGCGCGCCATCGGCGATGCCGACTGGTCCGACCTGATCGCCCGCAGCAGCGCATTGATGCGCGTGATGCTGGGCTCGTCGCCGCTGTTCGCCGCCGAGCATCCCGACACGCGCGACCAGACCCTGCATGCGCTGGAGCGCCTGGCACGGCGCAGCGGCCACAGCGAGGTGGCGGTGGCCCGCGCGCTGCTGCAGCGCATGCAGGCCCCTGGCAGCGGCACGCCGGCCGATGGCCAGGCCGGCAGCGCCCTGGCCAGCCACTGGCTTGCCGGCCCCGGCCGCCCGGCCTTGCTGGCCGCGCTGGGGCTGGACGAGCGCCTGCCGGCACTGGCCCGCCGCCTGCTGCTGCGCGCCCGGCTGCCGGCCTACCTGGGCACGCTGGCGCTGGGCAGCCTGGGCCTGGTGGCCTGGCTGATGCCGGTGGCGCCCGGCGCGCTGCCGGGGCCGGCGCTGGCCTGGGCCTTGTCGGGCGCCGGCTGGTGGCTCACGGCGGCGCTGGCGCTGGCGCCGGCCTCGGAGGCCGTGGTGGCCCTGATCAACCGCCTGATCGGCGAATCGGCACGCCCGGCGCGCCTGCCGCGCCTGGCCCTGGCCGAGGGCATTCCGCGGGCCCGCCGCGTGATGGTGGTGATGCCGGCCCTGCTGAGCTCGGCCCCGGCCATCACCGCACTGGTGCGCCGGCTGCACCTGCACCAGCTGGCCAACCCCGAGGCCCAGGCGCAGTTCGCACTGCTGACCGACTGGCCTGATGCCGCCGGCCCCCTGCAGCCGCAGGACGCGGCCCTGCTGGCGCTGGCGCGGCGCGAGATCGAGGCGCTGAACCTGGGCCAGACGCGCCCGCCCGAGGCTGCCGCCGGCGCCGACACGCTGGACGGTGCGCCGCGCTTCATCCTGCTGCACCGCGCACGCAGCTTCTGCGCCACCGAGCAGCGCTGGATCGGCTGGGAGCGCAAGCGCGGCAAGCTCGAGCAGCTGATCGCCGCGCTGGCCGAGGGCACGCGCGGGCCTTTCCTCGACCTGGGCGAGGCCTCGTGCATGGCGCCGCAGGTGCGCAGCGTGCTGACGCTCGATGCCGACACCCAGCTGCCGCCCGGCCGGCTGCGTGACCTGGTGGGCGTGGCCGCCCACCCGCGCAACCAGCCGCAGATGGATGCCGGGCGGCGCGTCGTGGTGGCCGGCTACGGCATCCTGCAGCCACGCGTCGAGTCGCCGCTGCCGGCGCGCCGCCAGCTCACGCGCTTTCACCAGCTGTTCGCCGGCCAGTGCGGCATCGACCCCTACAGCGCCGCCAGCTCCGAGGTCTACCAGGACCTGTTCGGCGAGGGCAGCTTCTCGGGCAAGGGCCTGCTCGACGTGGCCGCGGTGCATGCCGTGCTGGGCGGGCGCCTGCCCGAGGACCGGGTGCTGAGCCACGACCTGCTCGAAGGCGCGCTGGCGCGCTGTGCCACGGTGAGCGACATCACGGTGGTGGAGGCCGCGCCGTTCCAGGCCGACACCGCCGCCGCGCGCCTGC
>CAYPDO010000192.1:0-7831 GCA_964409495.1 uncultured Bordetella sp. | reverse complement strand
GCGGATGCCCTCGGGCGCCCAGGCCACGCCCAGCGTGCGCACCAGGCTGATGGCACCGGCCTTGCTGGCGGCATAGGCCGGGTTGCCCACATTGGCGCCATAGCCGGCAATGCTGCTGACGATGACGACGCGGCCGCCCTGCCGGCCTTCGCTGGGCAGCAGCGCCGGCTTGAAGCGGCGGCAGCAGTGCATCAGGCTGTCAAGGTTGACGGCCATCACGCGGTCCCAGCCTTCGCGCTCGAACTCGCCGCGCTGGTACACCACGGTGCCCTGGCACAGCACCAGCACATCCAGTGCCGCACCGTCACCGCCGGGCTGTGGCGCGACGGCAATGGCCTCGGGCTCGGCCACGTCCACGCGGGCGTAGTGCAGGCCGCTCAGGTCACTGCCTTCGCTGCCGGCATAGTCGGCCGCGCCGGGGCGGGTGCCCCACACATGCACCTCGGCACCCCGCATGCGCAACGCCTGGGCGATGCCGTTGCCGATGCCACTGCTGCCGCCCACCACCAGCACGCGCTGGCCGGTGAAATCGGTGTCGTTCATGCCCCCTCCTGGCGATCTGCCTGCGCCGGATGGTGCACCCGGCCGGCGCCGGCACCGCGTCACGCGCCGGACAGCGCGGCATCAGGGCATGCCCGCACAGGGGGTGTCGCGCGGGCGTCGCGCAGGCGCCGCAAAGGGCGCCCCACCCCGCTTCAGCCGAACACCGGAAACGGCTCGAAGCGCCCCTTCAGCAGCGCCGGGTCGGCCGGCGCGCCCAGCCAGCCTTGCTGCACGGTGGCGTAGACGCGGCGGAAGTCGGTGGTGTGGACTAGGTTGTCGTCCGCCGCGCGGCCGGCCAAGCTGACCGGCTGGCCGTAGAAGCCGCCCTTGACCGGCTTGCCGGCGATGAACATCGGGCCGGCGGTGCCGTGGTCGGTGCCGCCGTTGGCGTTTTCGGTGGCACGGCGGCCGAATTCCGAGAAGGCCATCAGCACCACATCATCGGCGCGGCCGATGCGGGCCATGTCGCGCAGGAAGGCGCTGACGCCATCGGACACATAGGTCAGCAGGCGCTGGTGCAGATCGGCCTGGTGCACATGGGTGTCGAAGGCGTTGTTGCGGTAGGCCACGTAGTACAGCCGCGTGGGCAGGCCGGCGGCGATCAGCGCGGCCACCTTGGGCAGATCGACCGGCAGGATGCCGTAGTCCACCGGCGTTCGGTAGCTGGCGCAGGCGGCGCGCACCAGCTCCGACGCATCGCGGGCGCTGCGTGCCACCTCGCGCAGCAGCGCGCGCGAGGGATTGCTGTCAGCCGGCAGCGGCGCGGCGGCGTCGATCAGGCCCTTGCTCTCGAAGGGCATCTGGCGGGCAAAGCGCTCGGGGTCGTCGAACACCACCGGCACATGGCGCAGGCTGCGCACGGCCAGCGACTGCGTGGCGTCGATGTTCACGATGGCGTTGGGCGCACCGGGCGGCAGCAGGGTGTCGGCCAGGCGGCCCAGCCAGCCGGTGGCTTCACCGCTGTTGGGTGCGGCGGTGTGCCAGTAGGCCATCGACGCGAAGTGCGAGAAGCTGGGCTGCGCATAGCCGCAGCCATGCACGATGGCCAGCTGCCCGTCCTTGAACAGGCGCTCGAAGCCGGCCAGGCCGGGGTTCAGGCCATGGTGATCGTCCAGCCTGCGCAGGCGCTGCGGCCGGATGCCCAGCTTGGGGCGCAGGCGGTAGTACAGGTCGTCGGCATGGGGCACCACGGTGTTCAGGCCGTCGTTGCCGCCCGACATCTCCAGCACCACCAGGATCTTCTGGCCCTGCTGGCCCGGCTGGCCCTTATGGCCGGCAGTGCCGGCATCGGCGGCCCAGCCCGCAAAGGGCGCGGCCAGTGCGCCACCCAGCAAGGCCCGGCGCAAGGGGTTCGGGTGCCCATGGGCGCGGCGGTGATCGTGGGTCATGGTGTGGTGCTCCTCAACCGAGCTGGTAGTCGGGGTGGCTCAGCATCAGGTGCAGCAGCGCGCGCAGGCCGTCTTCCATGTAGCTGCTGGCGCGCGCCAGATCGGCCGTGCCCAGCTCACGGCTCAGGAAGGCCGTCCATGCGGCACGGTCTTCGGCCGTGGGTGGCACGCTGAAGAAGCGCCGCGCCAGCACCTCCACCGCCTGCGCCGTGGTGCCAGCGCCATCGGCCGTGACCAGGCCGGCCAGGTTCAGGCGCGCAAAGCTGCGCGGAATCGGCGTGATCACCTCCACCGCGCGCTGCCAGCCGCGGTAGCTGCCGTAGCGGGTGTTGAAGTCTTCGTCACGGTCGGCCAGGCGGTTGGACATGGCCATGTTGCCCTCGGCCGGCGCCGCCCCCGGCGCCTGGCCCTGCGTGGCCGGCAGCGTGGCGGCGCGGATGTCCAGGCCGCGGCCGATGCGCTCGTGCACCGCGCGCACCTCGTAGCCGGTGGCGTTGAGCGGCACGCGGTCGTTCGCCTCGGCCAGGAAGTCGGGAAACATCAGCCGGTGGATGAAGTTGCCACGCTCGATCAGCAGGCCCGGCGTGATCCACGCGCGGCCTTGGGCCCAGCCGGCCACGGTGGGCGGGTGCAGCAGGTGCTGGCCCTGGGCATGGGTCACCTCGTTGAAATCAGGCAGGCCCGGCACCGCGGCCAGGCCCAGCTTGCGGTAGGTGCCCACCACCAGCTCCACCGGGCTCTTGATGTGCGTGCCCACGCTGGCGGGGCTGTGGAAGTCGCGCGACAGGAAGATGGTTTCCAGCAGCGGCGCCAGGTCCCATTGGCTCTTGCGCAGCAGCTCGCCCAGCTGGCGCGCAGTGGCTGGCGACACCTCTTCGCGCACGAAGAAGCGGTAGATGCGGCTGGCGATGTAGTCGGCCGCGGCCGGCTGCTGCAGGATCAGGTCGATCACCTGCACGCCGTCGTAGCGCCCCGGCTGGCCGAACACGGTCTTCAGGCCATCGTCATGCTGCGCGGCATTGACCACGAAGCGCGTGCCGCGGAAGTTCCAGCCGGTGAAGGCACGCGCGGCCTCGCGGATGTCGCGCTCGCTGTAATGGCCCACGCCCATCGTGAACATCTCGAGGATCTCGCGCGCGAAGTTCTCGTTGGGCGCGCCCTTGACGTTCACCCCGGCATCCAGGAAGGCCAGCATCGCGGGGTCTTGCGCCACCGCCACCATCAGGCTGCGGAAGTTGCCCAGGCCCTGGGCCTGGAACAACTGCAGCTGCTGCAGCATCTTGCGGTGGTCACGCACCTTGTCTTCATGGGTGGCGAAGTGGCCGTGCCAGAACAGCGCCATCTTCTCCACCAGCGGCCGCTCGGTGAGCAGCATGCGCTCGGCCCACCACTGGTTGATGCGGTTGCACTCCAGATAGCTGGCACGCAGCCAGAAGAAGAACTGGTTGACCACCGGCTGCAGCGGCCGGCTGCCCGCCGGCTTGGCCAGCACGCCCAGCGCCTGGCCCTGCTTCTTGGCCGCCTCGGTGGTGGCCGGCCGGCTTTCGGGGAAGGGGTCGATGCCGGCATCGGGGATCGGCGAGGGCTCGAAGGGCCGCACGCGCGGGTCGGGCACATTCTGCGGCCGCACCAGCCGTGCAACCGCCTCGCGCGGGCCCAGCGCGGCCAAGGCGTCGATCTGCTGCGGCGTGCCACCAAAGCCGGCGCGTTCCAGCAAATGGGCGGCGCGCTCGCGGTTCCATTCGGCCGCGGCGATGGGGCGCAGGTCGTTGACCCAGGCGCCACCGCCATCCGCGCTCAAGGCCGGGAGGGCCGAGGCGAACAGGGCCGCGAGCAGCAATGCCTGCAACCGATGCCACAGCCCAGCCGGGCTGTCTGCGCTCAGATTCATGTGCGTGTCTCCAAGACCCGCAGAGCGGATCTTGCGCACATTGTGCCGAGCACCGAAGCCAACGCGCGCGCGCTGCACGCCAGCAGGTAAGTTGCCCGGCCGTCGCGTGGCGACGCAGGACACGGCCAGCAGATCGGGGCGCTTGCGCTCAGCGTGCCATGGCTGGATTGCCGGACGCCGGTCGCACGCGCCGCATGCGCCAGGACAGCAGGCCACCACCAAACAGCATCAGCGCCAGCGCGCCGGGCTCGGGCACGGACACCGCGATGGGTGTCTGGGTTCCAGTGAACTGGCCGCTGCCGGTGAAGCTCAGGCCCGTGACGAAGGCGGTGGTACTGCCCGGGTCCAGGTTGGCGGAAGTCTCGATGCCCAGCACCCTGAAGTGCGTAACGCCCGCCGCGCCGAAGTCGTAGGACTCGCCACCTTCCAAATCGTGACGCAGCAGCACGGCCGAGCCGCCGCTGGTGTCATAGAGGTCATACCGGCCATCACCGATGCCCGTTGGCAGCGTGACTGAACGGAACGCCGGATTGCCTGCGCCGATGGCGTAGTCGTAGCCCACCGCCACATCGGGGTCGATGTAGTAGGTCTGGCCCGTGGCCACCACCATGTTGAACTGGTACACGCCGTCCGGTCGCAGCACCGGCAAGTTGACCACCGGGCCGCCCGCCTCGCGTGGGCTGAAGTCGGCGTAGACACGCGAAACCGCCTTCAGATTGCTGTTGCCGGTGTTCGAGGTTCCATCGCGCGTCTGCAGCAGCGATATCTCGATCGTGTAGTTGGCGCCGAGCTTGAAGCCATAACCCGGCACGGTGAAGTCAGCGGCAGTCACGGTGTGGCTGGTGACCGAGGGCGCGAAGTCTCGCCCCGACACCTGTCCGTTGTTGATCGGACCCTTGGTGGCATCCTGGTTGATCAAAGCGCGATCAAAGATGTTGATGCGGTAGCCATCGACATGGGTGCCGGCAGGAGGCGCCCAGGAGAACGTCGGGTTGGCAGCTGTCCCCGACAAGGTGATGCTGCCAACGAATGGCGCCTGCTGGGTGCCCGCCGGCAGGCTCACGGTGACCGAGCGGGTGTCGCTGCCATTCGTGAAAGTCATCGTCCAGGGACCGACCAGGTTCGGGTCGTAGGCCATGACGCGGGAAAAGAAGTCAGGGATGGCAGGTGAAGGGCCGAACGGGATCGAGCGGCTGAACGTCTGGCCGCTGGTCAGGTTCACCGTGCTGCCCACGCCCGTGGTGCCAGCGCTGCCATTGGGTCGCACCGACACCGCGCCAATGCGCATGCGCTCACCCGAGGTGAATCCCAGCGAGTTGACTGCTCGATTCTCCAGATTGAAGAACGGCGTAGAAACCGTCACCGGCAAAGCCTGCGCATCCAGGCATGCCAGCAACGGGCAGATCACTCCGAACAGCGCCCAGCTCACCCCCGTGTGACGGGTGCGACGTCGACTTGTCATCACATTCCTCCCTGATTCGCCGCAGTTCTGCGCGGTCCGCTCAGAGTATCGACAAGCGCTCCAGGGGGCCGCCCGACCCTGTTCGTCAGATTTGATGAGGCCGGAGATCAGTTCGCCGCGAAGCAGTAGAAGCGCCCGCTGCCCCCGGTGCGCACCAGGGCCTCGTTGCTGCAGCCCACGCTGGGGTGGGCGAAGTTCCAGCTCTTGGCCCAGTTCTCGGGCAGCGGGCCGATGCGGTCGTGGTGGCCCACGATGGCCGAACCCTCGCTGCTGCTGGTCCAGGCACGGCAGGTGGTGTCGCCCTGCGGTGCAAAGGCGGTGCCGTCGTCGCGCGTGCCGGTGAGGATGTCGTGCTCGTTGGGCGTGTCGCCGCGGCCATTCACAAGCCGGCCGCGCTCGTCGAGGGCGGTGGCCTTGGTGAGTGCGTTGCCGTTGTGCAGATGGGCCACATCGCGCGCGATGAGTTCGCCCTTGGCATTGAACCAGGGGCCGGTGCCGATGCGGTCACGCGCATTGACGGCCGGCACCGCGGGGCTGCTGGCCGTGGCAAAGATCGGCGGCAGGCTCAGGTAGGCACGCCAGGTGCGCCCGCCGGCACCCACGGCGGCGGCCAGCTTCTGGCAATGCGCATCGGCACCGGCCAGGCCGCCCAGGTTGCCGCCCTGCCCCGGGCCGGCACTGGTGATGAAAAAGCCCATGGGCCCGCGGGCCGGCGCGGTGGCGCAGGCGGCCAGCAGGCCGGCGGCGGCCAGGACACAGGCGGTGGACAGGGTGAGGGCACGGCGGTGCATGGGCGAACTCCAGGGTGGATGGGCGCAAGCGCAGGGTTGGCTCACCCAGGCATTACGCGCCAGGCGGGTGCTTTCGTCCTCAGGGTGTTCCCGGCCCCTGCGGTGCGGCGCCATCGGGCACCAGCAGTTGCCGCTTCAGCAGCTTGCCGCTGGCCGTCATCGGCAGCGCCGGCACCACGCTGATCTGCGTGGGCCGCTTGTATGGCGCCAGGTGCGCGTGCAGATGGGCCTGCAGCGCCTGCTGCTGGGCCGCGTCAAGGCTGGCACCCGGGCGCAGTTCCAGAAAGGCCAGCACGGCCTCGTTGCCGTCGGCCTCGGGCCGGCCCAGCACGGCGCTGCGCTGCACCGGGCCGAAGGCGTTCAGCACCGACTCCACCTCGGCCGGATAGACGTTGAAGCCCGAGCGGATGATCATCTCCTTGAGCCGGCCCACGACGAACAGTGCGCCGTCGGCCTGCAGCTCGCCCAGGTCGCCGCTGGCATACCAGCCGCCCGGGCGCATCACCGCGGCGGTGGCCTCGGCATCGCGGAAGTAGCCCGGCATCAATCCGCGGCCGCGCAGCCAGATCTCGCCGCGCTGGCCGGTGGCGCATGGCACGCCGCTGACCGGGTCGACCACCTGCAGCTCGGCGCCCTCGACGCGGTAGCCTGCCGAGGTGTCATGCCGCCACTCGTCGCGCCGCGTGAGGTGGATCGAGCCGGCGTACTCCGACAGCCCGTAGCCATGGTGCAGGGCCTGGCCGAAGGCGGCCTCGACGCGGCGTTTCAGCGCCATGTCCAGCGGGCCGGCGCCGGTGTAGAGGTAGCGCAGATCGGGGGCCGCGGGGCGCGCGATGCCCTGCTGCTCCAGCTGCGCCAGCAGGCGCGAGAACAGCGCCGGCGGCCCCTGGAACTGGCTGACGCCGTGGTGCGCCAGTGCCTGCAGCGCATCGGCGGGGTCGAAGCGCGGGCGCATCACCAGGCTGGCGCCGGCGTGCAGGCTGGCCAGCAGCACCGTGGCCAGGCCGAAGATGTGGGTCATCGGCAGGCAGGCATACACGCGGTCGGCCGGGCCCAGCGCGCGCGACTGCGCCGACACCTGCGCGAAGTGGCGCACGCCGTCGTGGGTCATCAGCACACCCTTGGGCGTGCCGGTGGTGCCCGAGGTGAAGATGATGGCCGCCACCGTGTCGCGCAGCGGGCCGTCTTCCGTCACCGCCCGCGGCCGGGCGGGGCTGTGCAGCAGGCCGGCCACGGCCGAGGGCTGCGCGTTGGCGCGCCGGGCATGGGCCTGGGCATCGGTGGACACGTCAGTCGTGTAGTAGCTGATGCGCGCATCGGCCTTGGCCTGGAACGCCGCGATCTCGCCCGGCGCCATACGCGCATTCACGCCGCAGCTCCAGGCGCCCATGCGGCTGCAGGCCAGGATCAGCGCCACATGCTCGGGGCAGTTCTCGGCAACGATGAGCACGCGGTCGCCGGCTTGCACGCCTTGCTGGCGCAGTTCCTGTTCGAGGGTGTCGACCTGCTGGGCAATGGCCTGGAAGTTTCTGGTTTCGCCGTGGGGCAGGTGCAGGAAGACCCGCTGCGGCTCCTCGGCGAGCCAGGTGTCGAAGAGGGTGTGTAGGCGAGCTTGGGTCATGTGTGCGGCGCGTGGTTTCTTGAATGGCGGCTTTGCGGCTTTGCGGCTTTCGCGGTCGCGGCTTGCGGGTGGGGTTTCCCATGGCTCGCTGCAACCCGCCGGTCTCGCCCGGCCGGCGAGGTCCTTTCTTGTCGC
>CAYPDO010000191.1:0-7839 GCA_964409495.1 uncultured Bordetella sp. | reverse complement strand
TAGTTGTCGAACGGGTTCCAGCACGACACCTCGGCGTGCGTGTGGATGTCGATCGCGATCAGCTCGTCGGCGTTCATGGCAGGGCTCAATGGTTCAGGGTTGAAAGCAACTGCGGTCGGCAACAGCAGGGGATTCCCGGATTCTCACGGTGTTCCTGCCCTCTTGCCCCAGGGTTTCCCCTGATCAATAACTTAACAAACTGAACTATCTTTGCGACCGTTCCGAACCCCATCGAAGAAGCCGAGGCCCGCCCGCATGTCCGACGACGCGTTTGTTCCCGCCACCGGCCCGCTGGCCGCACTGGACCTGCTGGACATCTCCCGATCGGGCGCGGTGCTGCATGTGCGGCTGAACCGGCCGGCCAAGCGCAATGCCATCAGCGACGGCCTGATCGCCCAGCTGCACACCGCCTTCGTGAACCTGCCCGAGGGCACGCGTGCGGTGGTGCTGAGCGGCGCGGGCGACCACTTCTGCGCCGGGCTGGACCTGTCGGAGCTGGTCGAGCGCGATATCCAGGCTGCCATCCTGCACTCGCGCGGCTGGCATGCCTGCTTCGATGCGGTGCAGTTCGGCAAGGTGCCGGTGATCGCCGTGCTGCATGGCGCGGTGGTGGGCGGCGGCCTGGAGCTGGCGGCGGCCTGCCACCTGCGCGTGGCGGAAGACTCGGCCTATTTCGGCCTGCCCGAGGGCCAGCGCGGCATCTTCGTCGGCGGTGGCGGCTCGGTGCGTGTGCCGCGCCTGATGGGCACCGCGCGCATGACCGACATGATGCTCACCGGCCGTGTGTTCGATGCCGACGAGGGTGAGCGTCATGGCGTCGTGAACTACCGCGTGAAGGACGGCGAAGGCTTGGACAAGGGCATTGCGCTGGCGCGCAAGATCGCCGGCAATGCACCGATGACCGCCTTTGCCGTGATGCACGCGCTGCCGCGCATCGCCGAGATGAATCCTGGCGAGGGCCTGTTCGCCGAATCGCTGATGGCCGCCTGCGCCAGCAACACGCCCGAGGCCCAGACCCGTCTGCGCGCCTTTCTGGAAGGCAAGGCCGGCAAGGTGGTGAAGGAGGGCGGCCAGTGAGCGGCGCACCACGCTACCGGGCGGCAGACGTCGGCGGCTGTGTCGAGGCCACGCTCGAGACGCGCGCCGACGGCACGCAGATCCTGCGCTCCAACGAGGCGCTGCGCTGGTTCCCGGATCGCCTGACCGATCCGCTGGAGCAATGGGCCGCCGAGGTGCCCGAGCGCACGCTGGTGGCCAAGCGCGATGCGCGCGCGCCGTACCACGGCGACTGGCGCCGCGTCAGCTACGGCCAGTTCCTGCAGCGCATCCAGGCCGTGGGCCAGGCGCTGCTCGAGCGCGGCCTGTCGGCCGAGCGGCCGCTGGCCATCCTGTCCGACAACGACATCGAGTACCTCACGCTGGCCTTCGGCGCGATGTGGGTGGGCGTGCCCTATGTGCCGGTCTCGTCGGCCTACTCGCTGATCAGCACCGATTACGGCAAGCTGCGCCACATCGTGAACACGGTGACACCAGGCATGGTGTTCGCGTCGTCGGCGGCCTATGCCAGGGCCATCGAGGCGGTGTTCGATGCCAGCGTGCCGGTGGTGCTGAGCGAGGGCACGATCGCCGGTCGCGAGGTGCTCAGCGTCGATCAGCTGCTGGCCACCGTGCCGGGCGAGGCGGCGGCGCAGGCCCATGCCCGGGTGGGCCCCGACACGATTGCCAAGTTCCTGTTCACCTCGGGCTCCACCAAGGCGCCCAAGGGCGTGATCAACACGCACCGGATGATCTGCGCCAACCAGCAGATGATCCACCAGTGCCTGAACTTCCTGGCCAAGGAGCCGCCGGTGCTGGTGGACTGGCTGCCCTGGAACCACACCTTCGGCGGCAACCACAACATCGGCATCGTGGTCTACAACGGCGGCACGCTGTACATCGACGACGGCAAGCCCACGCCCAAGGGCATGGCCGAGACGCTGCGCAACCTGCGCGAGATCTCGCCCACGGTGTATTTCAACGTGCCCAAGGGCTTCGAGGAGATTGCCAGCGCGATGGACACCGATCGGGTGCTGCGCAAGAGCCTGTTCGCGCGCGTCAAGGCCTTCATGTTCGCTGGTGCGGGCCTCAGCCAGGCGGTGTGGGACAAGCTTGACGCCCACGCCGAGGCCGAGGCTGGCGAGCGCATCCGCATCATCACCGGCCTGGGCATGACCGAGACCGCGCCCAGCTGCACCTTTGCCGTGGGCACCGATGTGAAGTCGGGCTGGATCGGCCTGCCGGTGCCGGGTGTGGAGGTGAAGCTGGTGCCCGACACCTCGGGCGATCCGCTGGCCAAGACCGAGATCCGGTTCCGCGGCCCCAATGTGATGCCTGGCTACTGGCGCGCGCCCGAGCAGACGTGCGAGGCCTTCGACGAAGAAGGCTTCTACAAGACCGGCGACGCGGTGAAGTTCATCGACCCTGCGCATCCCACGCGCGGCCTGGTGTTTGACGGCCGCACGGCCGAGGACTTCAAGCTCAGCACCGGCACCTTCGTCAGCGTGGGGCCGCTGCGTGCCAAGGTCATCGCCGCCGGCCACCCCTGCGTGCAGGATGCGGTGGTGACCGGGCTGAACCGCGACGAGGTCGGCCTGCTGCTGTTTCCGCGGCCCGACGAGGTGCGCAAGCTGGCCGGCGTGGGGGAGGATCTGCCGCTGCCCGAGGTGCTGCACCTGCCCGCGGTGCGTGCCTTCTTCCAGCAACTGGCCGATGCCTTGTGGGCCAGCGGCACCGGCAGCGCCAACCGCCCGGCGCGCCTGCATGTGCTGGCCGAGCCGCCGCAGATCGACAAGGGCGAGGTCACCGACAAGGGCTCGATCAACCAGCGCGCGGTGCTGGCGGCGCGTGCCGCGCTGGTCGAGGCGCTGTATGAAGGGCGCGAGAGCGATCCCTTCCTGATCCTGCCGAAGAAGTGAACACCGGAGACCGATGACATGAACATCCAGGGACAGGCGGCCATCGTCACCGGCGGTGGCTCGGGGCTGGGCGAGGCCGTGGCGCGCGAGCTGGCGCGCCAGGGTGCACGGGTGGCGGTGCTCGATGTCAACGAGGCTGGCGCCCAGCGTGTGGCGGCCGAGATCGGCGAGGGCGCGGCCCTGGGCCTGCGCTGCGACATCACCAGCACCGAGTCGGTGGTGGCCGCGCTGGATGCCGCGCAGGCGCGCTTTGGCGTGGCGCGCATCGTGATGAACATCGCCGGCATCGGCAGCGCCAAGCGCATCGTGCAGCGCGATGGCTCGCCGGCCCCGCTGGAAGACTTCGAGCGCGTGGTGCGCGTCAACCTGATCGGCACCTACAACGTCACGCGCCTGGCCGCCGCGCGAATCGCCCAGGCTGAGCCGCTGGCCGATGGCGAGCGCGGCGTGGTGGTGAACACTGCCTCGGTGGCGGCCTTCGATGGCCAGGTGGGCCAGCAGGCCTATTCGGCCAGCAAGGGTGGCGTGGTGGGCATGACGCTGCCGATGGCGCGCGACCTGGCGCAGTTCGGCATCCGTTGCTGCACCATCGCACCGGGCCTGTTCGCCACACCGCTGATGAACGAGCTGCCCGAGGCGGTGCAGCAGTCGCTGGCGGCCAGCATCCCGTTCCCCAAGCGTCTGGGCCGGCCGGACGAGTTCGCGGCGCTGGCCGCGCACATCGTCAGCAATGTGCACCTGAACGGCGAGGTCATCCGCCTGGATGGCTCGCTGCGCATGGCGCCACGGTGATGGCCCACCCCCGAAGCGCCTGCGGCGCCTCCCCCTCAAGGGGGCGCCCCCAGCCGACCGGCAAAGCCGGATCGGTGGCGGCCGCTGGGTTTGACCCGTGTCTTGCCGTCATCCAGCGCATGGTCAACGCATGAGCAAAGTCCATGTTCATCGCGTCGAGGTCTGCTTCGGCGACTGCGATCCCGCCGGCATCGTGTTCTTCCCGAACTTCTCGAAGTGGATGGACACCGCCTCGCTGGCCTTCTTCATGGCTTGCGGCGTGCCGCCCTGGCGTGAGCTGGTGAAGACGCGCGGCATCATCGGCACCCCGCTGCTGGAGATCCACACCCGCTTCCTGAAACCGGCCACGTACGGCGAGACCATCGAGATCCACACCAGCGTGGAGGAGTGGGGGCGCAAGACCTTCCGCCACCGCCACGTGGTGCGCCGCGGCGATGATGTGCTGTGCGAGGGCACCGAGACCCGCGCCTTCTGCGTGCGCGAGCCCGATGGCCGCATCCGTTCCATTCCCATCCCTGAAGACCTCCAGGCGCTGTGCCTGTGAGCAAGCCGACCTTTCCCACCCCTGACCGTGCCCCAAGGAGACAAGCGATGAAGCCGATCAAGACCCTGCTGGCCACCGCCGCCATGCTGCTGGCCACCGCACCCGCGCTGGCCGACATCAACATCGGTGTGAGCCTGGCGCTCACCGGCCCGGGCTCGGGCCTGGGCATCCCAATGCAGAACCAGTTCAAGCTGTTTCCCAAGACCATCGCCGGCGAGAAGGTCAACCTGATCATCCTCGACGACGCCACCGACCCCGGCAAGGGCGCCACCAACGCGCGCCGCTTCATCAGCGAGGACAAGGTCGACCTGATCATCGGCTCGTGCATCACCGCCGTGGCCGCCGCCATGTCGCCGGTGGCCACCGAGGGCAAGACGGTGCAGCTGGCCGCCTCGCCGGTGGGCCTGCCGCCGGGCCAGGACGGCTGGGTGTTCCGCCTGCCGCAGAGCAACGACGTGATGGCCCATGCGATGTTCGGCCACATGAAGAAGCAGGGCGTCAAGACCGTGGGCTTCCTGGGCTACACCGATGCCTATGGCGAACTGTGGCTGAAGGCCGCCAATGCCGAGGCCGAGAAGGCCGGCATCAAGATCGTGGCCGTCGAGCGTTTTGCCCGCACCGACACCAGCGTCACCGCCCAGGTGCTCAAGCTCGGCGCGGCCAACCCGGATGCGATGCTGATCGTGGCCTCGGGCTCGGGCGCGGCCATGCCGCACAAGGCGGTGGTCGAGCGCGGCTTCAAGGGCAAGATCTACCAGACCCATGCCGCCGCCTCGATGGACCTGATGCGCGTGGGCGGCAAGGACGTGGAGGGCGCCTTCGTCGTCTCGGGCCCGGCCACGGTGGGCGACATCCTGCCCGACAGCCACCCCAGCAAGGCCGTGTCGAAGGCCTTCCTGACCCAGTACGAGAAGGCCTATGGCGCCAACACCGCCAACCAGTTTGCCGGCCACTCCTACGACGCGCAGATCATCCTTGAGAAGGCCGTGCCGATGGCGCTGAAGAAGGCCAAGCCCGGCACGCCCGAGTTCCGCGCCGCGCTGAAGGAGGCCTTCGAGACCATGGGCCGCACGGTGCTGGCGCACGGCATCCTGAACTGGACGCCCGACAACCACTGGGGCTACACGATGGAAACCGGCGTGATGCTGCAAGTCAAGAACGCCGACTGGGTGTTGGCCAACTGATGTCCGCCCTGGGGGGGCGGGCCCGGGCGAAGACGGTCGAGTGGCCCGGCTTCGCCTGGTGAGCGCCTGGGCCGCAAGGCCCGGCGCGGCCTGCAAGGGCCGCTGGCGGGCTGGCAGCGCCAGATTCGCGGCGGCCGCCGGGTAGGGGCGGTGACCCGCCTGATCCGCCAGGGTTCTCCCTAGGCTGATGGACATCCAACAGCCACTGTTGGCTTCTTATCATCGACCGACTGGTCGGTTGGTGATCTGCAGCAAACCGCTTGCAGCGCTTCGGCACTGGATTTCGCATGGACTTTTCGATCGCAAGCATCCTGGCGCTGGACGGCGTCACCAACGGCGCGGTGTATGCGCTGCTGGCGCTGGCCACCGTGCTGGTGTTCGCCGTCACGCGCGTGATCTTCATCCCGCAGGGCGAGTACGTGGCCTTTGGCGCGCTGACGCTGGCGCTGCTGCAGCAGGGCCAGGTGCCGGGCACGGTGTGGTTTCTGCTGGTGCTGGCCGGCTGCGCCGCGGTGGCCGAGGTGGCCGATGGCCTGAAACACCACCAGCGGCCGGCACGCGTGGCCCGCCGCGTGCTGGGGCTCACCGCCTATCCGGTGGCCATTGCGCTGTTCGTGGCCTGGGCGGCGCCGCAGAAGTGGCCGCTGCTGGCCCAGGCGGCGCTGACGCTGGCCCTGGTCACGCCCTTCGGCACGCTGCTGTACCGGGTGGCCTACCAGTCGCTGGCCGATGCCTCGGTGCTGGTGCTGCTGATCGTCTCGGTGGGCGTGCACTTCGCGCTCACCGGCCTGGGCCTGCTGTTCTTCGGCGCCGAGGGCTTCCGCAACCCCAGCTTCTGGGATGAGCGCTTCAACCTCGGCCCGCTGAGCTTCAGCGGCCAGACGCTGATCATCATGCTGGCCTCGGTGGCGCTGATCGTCGCGCTGTGGCTGTTCTTCGAGCGCAGCCTGTACGGCAAGGCGCTGCGCGCCACCGCGGTGAACCGCCTGGGCGCGCGGCTGATGGGCATCAGCAGTGAATCCGCGGGCCAGCTCACGTTCACGCTGGCGGCCTTCATCGGCGCGCTGTCGGGCCTGCTGATCGGGCCCACCACCACGGTGTTCTACGACTCGGGTTTCCTCATCGGCCTGAAGGGCTTCGTGGCCGCGGTGTTCGGCGGCCTGGCCAGCTACCCGCTGGCGCTGCTGGGCGCGATCGGCGTGGGCCTGCTGGAAAGTTTCGGCTCATTCTGGGCCAGCGCCTTCAAGGAGGTGATCGTGTTCGGCGCCATCGTGCCGGTGCTGCTGTGGCGCAGCCTGCGCGACCCGCATGCCGAGGAACATTGAGATGGCCGCGATGCAACGTTTTGCCTTTCCCGCCTTTGCGGTGCTGATGCTGGCGCTGCCAGCACTGCCCGTGCCCGAGTTCTGGATCACCCAGCTCAACTACATCGGCCTGTACGCCATCGTCTCGCTGGGCCTGGTGCTGCTCACCGGCGTGGCCGGGCTCACCTCCTTCGGCCAGGCAGCCTTCGTCGGCGTGGGCGCCTACACCGCGGCCTTTCTCAGCGTGAAGATGGGCGTCTCGCCCTGGCTCACGCTGTTTGTCGGCGTGGGCCTGAGCGTGCTGGTGGCCCTGGTGCTGGGCGCCATCACGCTGCGCATGTCGGGCCATTACCTGCCGCTGGCCACCATCGCCTGGGGCCTGGCGCTGAACTACACCATGGCCAACATGGAGTTCCTGGGCAAGTACGACGGCCTGCTGGGCGTTCCGCCGCTCGAGGTGGCGGGGGTCAGTCTGGGCTCGGGGCGCGGCATCTGTGTGCTGATCTGGGCCGTGGCGCTGGCCGCCGCGCTGGCCGTCACGCACCTGCTGGACAGCCGGCCCGGCCGCGCCATCCGCGCGCTCAAGAGCGGCACCACCATGGCCGAGGCCATGGGCATCTCGACCTTCCACTACAAGGTGGTGATCTTCGTCATCGCCGCGGTGCTGGCGGCCATCTCGGGCTGGCTGTTCGCGCACTTCCAGCGCACCGTGAACCCCTCGCCGTTCGGCATCCACAAGGGCATCGAGTACCTGTTCATGGCCGTGCTGGGTGGCGTGGGCCATGTGTGGGGCGCCTTCCTGGGGGCCGGCGTGGTGAAGATCGTGGAAGACCAGCTGCAGGTGCTGCTGCCCAAGCTGATCGGTGCCTCGGGCAACTTCGAAATCATCGTCTTCGGCCTGGTGCTGGTGGCCGTGCTGAAGTACGCGCCCGACGGCCTGTGGCCCTTCGTCTCGCGCTGGCTGCCGGCGCCGCGCCGCGTGCGCGACTGGCAGGGCGCCCCGGCCCTGCCGGCGCGCAGCAAGCCGCAGCGCGGCGAGGCCCTGCTGCAGGTGCAGGCGG
>CAYPDO010000190.1:0-7856 GCA_964409495.1 uncultured Bordetella sp. | reverse complement strand
GGCGGCGTGCAGGGCGGCCTGCCGATGAGCTGCGTGCTCACCTGCATGATCTTCGCGGCGGTGTCGGGCTCCAGCGTGGCCACCACCTTCGCCATCGGCGCCATCCTGATCCCGGCGCTGGTGCAGCACGGCTACCCCAAGAGTTACGCGGCCGCGCTGCAGGCCACGGCGGCCGAACTGGGCGTGGTCATCCCGCCGTCGATCCCGATGATCCTGTTCGGCGTGAGCGCCGAGGTGTCCATCGGCGAGCTGTTCATCGCCGGCTTCGGCCCGGGCCTGCTGATCGGCGGTGCGCTGATGCTCTTCGTGCACCTGTACTGCCGCTGGAAGGGCTGGGGCCTGAAGGACGGCGACGGCCGCCTGGGCGTGGGCACGGCCACGGTCAAGGCCGGCTGGGCGCTGCTGATGCCGGTGATCATCCTGGGCGGCATCTATGGCGGCGTCTTCACGCCCACCGAGGCCTCGGTGGTGGCCGTGGCCTATGCGCTGGTGGTGGGGCTGTTCATCCACCAGGAGCTCACGTTCGCCGACCTGCTGCCGGTGTTTCGCAAGAGCGTGATCAGCAGCGCGGTGATCATGTTCATCATCGCCAATGCCGGGCTGTTCGCGTTCCTGATCACGCGCGCCGGCGTGCCCGAGGCCATCGGCGCCTGGCTGACCATGATGCTCGAGAGCCCGTTCTGGTTCCTGCTGGGCGTGAACACGGCGCTGTTCGTGATCGGCATGTTCATCGAGACCAGCGCCGCCATCATCGTGCTGGCGCCGATCCTGGTGCCGGTGGCGCGCCACTTCGGCGTCGACCCGGTGCACTTCGGCACCATCATGGTCGTCAACCTGGCGCTCGGCATGATCACCCCGCCCTTCGGCGTGAACCTGTTCGCCGCCTGCACCGTGGCCAGGATCAGCCTTGACCAGATCGTCCGGCACCTGGTGCCCTTCGTGGCCGTGGTGCTGGGCTGCCTGATGGTGATCACCTATGTGCCGGTGATCAGCCTGGGCCTGCGTGACCTGGTCTATGTCCCCGCCGCGGTGGCGCCCGGCGTGGCGCCGGCACCGGCGATCGGGCCGCAATAGCTGGGGCACCCGGCCTCGCGGGGACGCGAGGCCGGATGTGCCAGTCAGTCTTTGAAGGTGCGGTGCCCCGACACCATGGTGCTCACCATGCTGGAGCGGCCCAGGATCTCCTCGCGCACCGCCGCGTAGACGTGCACGATGATGAAGCAGAACACCGACCACATGCCCAGGTGGTGGGCGGTGTGCACGTCCTGCGAGCTGCCGAACAGCGGGATCACCCAGCCGAAGATGCCCTCGAACCAAGAACCCACCTGCTGGCCCTCGGCATACAGCGCAAAGCCGGTGAGCAGCATGAACACCAGCGGCAGCAGGAACAGGAAGAACATGGCCAAACGCGCCAGCGGGTTGTGGCCGATGTACTGGCCCGGCTGCCGGCTGGCAAAGCCGTACCACTTCAGCATGGCCCACACGTCCTGCCAGTAGGCCCACTGGAACAGCGGCACCCAGAACAGCTCACGCGCATACCAGTTGCCCACAAAGGCCCAGTAGATGCGCCCCAGCAACCCCACGGCCAGCACATAGCCGGCCGCGAAGTGGGCAAACCGGATGTAGCCCATCAGGTAGTGGCTGCTGGCCTCGCCGCTGGGCGAGTGCAGCGGCGAGGCGATGAGCCAGCCGGTGACCGCCAGCACCACGATGGCCAGCGCGTTGACCAGGTGCCACAGCCGCACCGGCAGCTCGTACACGTACACCGAACGGATCGATTGGGCCTCGGCCAGCTGCTGCTGGTCGACCTGGGTGATGTCCAGGGCCTTGTTGCCGGCGCTGCTCATGCCACGGCCTCCGGGGCCGCCTCGGCGGGGGCAAACACCGCCACGGTCTGCACCAGTTCGTCGGCCTGGGCCTGCAGGCTGGCCGCCGCGGCGGCCATCTGTTCCACCATGGCCGCGTTCTGCTGCGTGGCCCGGTCCATCTGCGCCATGCTGTCGCCCATCTGGCTCACCTCCTGCGCCTGGTGGCGACTGCGTTCGCTCAGCTCGGCCATCAGCGTGCTCACGCGCTGCACGGCCTGCTGGATGCCAGCCATCGTGGCGCCGGCGCGGTCCATCAGCGAGGCGCCATGCGCCACGCGCTCGACGCTGGTGCCGATCAGGTCCCGGATGTCGCGCGCCGCGCCGCCCGAGCGCGCGGCCAGCTGGCGCACCTCGGCCGCCACCACCGCGAAGCCGCGACCGGCCTCGCCGGCACGCGCCGCCTCCACCGCGGCATTCAGCGCCAGCAGGTTGGTCTGGAAGGCGATGGCGTCGATCATGCCGATGATGTCGGCGATGCGTTCCGAGCTCTCGGAGATGCCGCGCATCGTGGTCACCACCTCGGCGATCACCGCCCCGCCTTCGGCGGCCACGCTGCAGGCCGTCTGCGCCAGCGCATGCGCCTGGCTGGCGCTGGCGTCCGACTGCTGCGCCGTGCTGGCCAGGCCGCTCATGCCGGCGGCGGTGCGCTGCAGGTTGGCCGCCGTCTGCTCGGTGCGCGTGCTCAGCGCGCGGTTGCCGCTGGCGATCTCGTGGCTGGCCCCATTGATGCGCTGCGTGCTGCCGCGCAGCGCGGCCACCGCCGCGGCCATCTTCTGCAGCGTGGTCTTCAGCGCGCGGCCGCCCTCGGTGCGCGCCGGCACGGCCGCCACATCGAGCGCGATCTGCTCGCCGCGGTCAACTTCGGCCACCAGGCGGCTGAGCTCCTCGCCCTCGGCGGCCATGCGGCCCATGCCCAGCGCCAGCACCCATTCGGCCGAGGCCTGGGCGACGATGAACGCGGCATGCAGCAGCACGCGCAGCGGGCTGGGCCGGTCCAGGCACCACACGGCCCAGCCGGCGGCCTGCAGCCGGTCGATGCCGAACTGCAGCACGATGAAGGCGGCCGCCGCCAGCACGATGGGCCGCCAGTCGCGGTACACCAGCAGCAGGGCCAGCGTGGCAAACACACCGAAGTGGAACTCCACCATGCCGCGCGACAGGTGGATGTGCAGCGTGACGAAGCCCACCAGCACGCTGGTCAGGATCAGCCGGCTGGTCAGCGAGCCGCGCGCCGTGGCATAGCCCAGGCCGGTGGCACCCAGCAGCAGCAGCGTGCCGATCAATGCCGCGCGCGGCTCGACGAACTGGCCGCCCAGCACCACGGCGATCACGGCGCTGATGCCGATGGCGATCAGCAGGGTGTTGTCGCCCAGCACGCCGAGCGAGGGTTTCAGATCAGGGACATAGGTGTAGGCCATGGGTACTGCGAAGCCGTTGCTGCCAGGCTTGTGATTGCACCGCCGCGTCGGCAGATGCTAGCAGCCGATGAGCGCGGACGCGCACCGCCAACTCCGGCGACCGGCTGTAACGCCTGCCATCCCACATGCCGCACGGGGGCATCGCGGCAAGGCCGCGGTGCGGGCTCAGCACACCAGGCCGTACAGGCGCTCGGGCGGCACGCGGCAAAGCGCGCGGGTATCAGGGGCGAGGCCGGTGACCGCATGGTCCGGCTGGCCGGTGTCGCGGTAGTGGGTGGTGATCACCGGCCGGCCGCGGCCATCGGTCACCGCGGCGGCCAGCGGCGCATGGGCCGCCGCGCCGCGGCGGATCACCACCGCCAGCTCGCCCGATGCCAGCTGCACGCACTGCCCCGGCGGCAGGATGCCGAATTCCCGGATGATGGCCGCGGCCAGCGGGTGCGTGGGCCAGGCCTCGAACAGCTGCCTGGCCGCCTGCTGCGCGGTCATCGCCGGGCGCACCGCGCGCTCGCTGATCTTCGACAGAAAGCTGTCGATCATGCGCAGCGCCACGGCCAGCGCATGCGGCTGCACCAGGCCCTGCGGATGGCCGCCGCCGCCTTCGCGCTCATGGTGGTCGCGCACGGCCATCAGCCAGTCGGCATCGTCCACGCCGGCCTGGCGCAGGCGCTGCCAGGCAGTGTGCGGGTGCGCACGCAGGCGCTCGCGCTGGCCGTCGCCGAGCCTGCCGATGCGCGCCGCCAGGCCCTGCACGTCGACGATGGCCAGGTTCATGGTCAGCGCGGCATTCACCAGGCTGCGCACGCGGGCCGCTGTCCAGCCCGCGCGCGTGGCGGCCAGCTGGGCCAGCATGGCGCTGTGCACCGCGTGGTTCAGGCCGTAGCGGATCAGCTCGCGGTTGTCCTGGCGCACGGCGGCGTAGAGCGCGATGTCGGGGTCGCGCCCGGTCAGCGCCGCCAGCTCGTCGGCCAGCGCATCGCAGCGCGCGGCAAAGCCGGGCTGGCCCAACGTGGCCAGCAAGCGGTCAAGCCGGCGCGGCAGCCGCGCCCAGCGCTCGAACAGCGTGGGCGCCGGCGCGGCGGGATCGGCGGGCGCTTCGGGCGGCTCGTCGAACTCCACATAGGCCGCACGGCCCGCCAGCATCTCGATCTGGGCCGCGCCGGACAACACGCTGCCCCGCGCCAGCAGCAGTTGGCCGGCTTCGTCGCGCACGCAGTACGGCAGCGACCGGCCGACCACCAGCTGGCCGGCCACGTTCTCGAACAGTTCGATGCCCAACGCAGTCCGTTCCGTCCGCCATGTCCACCCGCCCCCTGGAGGGCCGGACCGGCGCAACGCCAGCCACGAATTATTCGGGCCCGATCAGGCTGCGCGCACCGCCGCCGCCAACAGCGGCGCCAAAGGCACGCAGGCCGTGGCATGCGGCACGGCGTCAGTGCACCAGATGAAACGCACGCCGGCGGCATGCAGCTCGGCCATCGCATCGCCGACGAACAGGCCATGCGTCACCGCCACATCGACGCTGGCCGCCCCGGCGGCGCGTGCGGCCACCGCCGCCTCGCACAGCGTGCGGCCGGTGCTGGCAACATCGTCCATCAGCACCACGGCGCGCCCGGCCAGCGGCAGGCCCGGCGGCAGGGCCACGCGCACATCGCGGTCACCCAGGCGCTGCTTCACGCACACCGCATGGTCCAGGCCCTGCGCACGGCCGGCCACGGTGACCCATTGCGCCGATTCTTCATCGGGCCCCAGCAGCAGCGCGCCGGGCACCCGGGCCGCCACCCATTCGCCCAGCAGGCCGGCGGCGGTGACGGCCACGGTGCGGCAGCCGGGCATCACCTCATCCAGCGAGGCAATGCGGTGCAGGTGCGGATCCACCGTGACCAGCCCATCCACCAGGCGCGACAGCGCGGCGCCGATGTGGCGCTGGCTCACCGCCTCGCCGGGCGTGAAGGCGATGTCCTGGCGCATGTAGGCGAGATACGGGCTCACCAGCACGATGCGCCGGGCGCCCAGCGCGCGCGCCGCCGGGCAGGCGATCAGCAGCTCGGCCAGCTTGGCGTTGGGGCGGTGCAGGCCGCGGTAGAGCAGCAGCTCGGCCGGCAGCGCGGGCGGCAGGTGCAGGCGCGTCTCGCCGTCGGGGAAGTGGTGGCGCCCGATCAGCCCCAGCGGCACGCCCAGCGCCTGGGCTAGCGCCGCGGCGGCAGGCTGTTCATCGTCGAAGGCCAGCAGCAGGCCAGGGGTCATGGTGGGCAGTCTCCTGGCCGGTGATCGTGTTGAAGAGGTGTCGGCTCAGGCGGTGAAGCCCAGGCCATGGGCCGCGGCCGCGGCGGGGTCGGCCACGCCGATGCGGCAGGCGCTGTCTTGCGCCGCCAGCGCGCTGGCGAAGCCCAGGTCGGTGGCGAACTGCGCATGCAGGCGATACAGCGGCTGGCCGGCGCGCACCGCATCGCCCAGCCTGACCAGCAGATCGACACCGGCGCCCGGCGCCAGCGGCGCGCCGGCCAGGCGGGCGAGGCGCTGCGCGCCGTGGTTGTCGAGGGCCTGCTCCGTGCCCTCGGCCGGAGCGGGGAAGGGGTGGGGCAGCGCGCCCCGCGGCGGCGGCGCGGCGCGGCGGCCCTGGGCATCGATGAGGGCGTTCATCTGCGCCAGCGCGCGGCCCGATTCGAGGATGTCGCGCGCCATGCGCCAGCCATCGCCGCCGCGCACGTCGGGGTCGAACTCGATCACGCGGCCGGCCAGCAGCAGCGCCTTCTGGCGCAGGTCATGCGGCGCATCGGGGTGGTTCTGCAGCACCTGCATCACGTCGCGTGCCTCCAGCACCGGGCCGATGCCGCGGCCGATGGGCTGGCGGCCGTCGCTGATCACCACGTCCAGCTGCAGGCCCAGGCGGCCGGCCACGTACTCGAACAGCTTCTTCAGCCGCTGCGCCGCCGGCATGCTGCGCACCTTGGCACTGGGGCCGATGGGGATGTCGAGCACCAGGTGGGTGGAGCCGGCGGCGATCTTCTTGCTGAGGATGGAGGCCACCATCTGCCCCGGTGAATCCAGCGCCAGCGGCCGCTCCACCGAGATCAGGATGTCATCGGCCGGCGAGAGATCGGCCGTGCCGCCCCAGGCCAGGCAGCCGCTGGTCTCGCGCACGATGGTTGCCAGGCGCTCGAAGGGCAGTTCCACCTGCGCCAGCACCTCCATGGTGTCGGCCGTGCCGGCCGGCGAGGTGATGGCGCGCGAGCTGGTCTTGGGGCACAGCATGCCGTGCGCGGTGACGATGGGCACCACCAGCATCGAGGTGCGGTTGCCCGGGATGCCGCCGATGCAGTGCTTGTCGACCACCGGGCCGCCACGCACCTGGCCGCCCCAGTCCAGCCGGCGGCCGACGGCGATCATGGCCTCGGTGAGGTGCAGCACCTCGTCGCGGTCCAGATCGGTCTGCTGCGTGGCCACCACGAAGGCGGCCAGCTCGATCTTGCTGTAGCGCGCCGCCGCCACGTCGCGGATGATGGCGTGCAGATCCTCGCGGCCCAGGCGCTCGCCGGCAATCTTGCGGTGCAGCGCGGCGATCGAGGCCGGTGGCTCGGCATGCGCGATGCTGGCCTCGCGGCCCTCGGGCAGGCCCAGGCGGGCGAAGGCGTCTTCCGACAGGCCCAGATCGCAGGGCGGCACGATGCGTGCATCGTCCACCACGTTCAGCACCGCCTGGATCACCGTGCCGTTGGCCTGCACGCTCACCTTGGCCAGGGCCTGGAAGCCGGCGGCGCGCACCACCGGACAGTCGCGGTGCAGGTAGGCTACGTTCTCGCGCCAGGTGTCGATGCCGACGCGGCGGATGCGCAGGGTCTGGCCGTCCATCGTGGCCATGCTAACCGCCGGCGGCGCGGCGCAGATGATCCGAGATCAGGTCGCTCAGGTGGCCGGCCAGCGCGCGGCGGTCGGCATGCGCCGTGGCCTGCGCGGGCAGCAGATGCACCTGCACGCACAGCCCGCGCGCGCTGGCGATGCGCCAGATGCTTTGTGCCAGCGTGGTGTCGCCGATGTACTGCGCGGCCACGGCAAAGGCTTCGCCCGGCCGGGTGTAGCGCAGCACCGCCGGCTGGATGGGCGTGGCGGTGGCAATCGCCGCCTGCAGCAGGTTGGCATGGAAGGGCAGCAAGGCCGGCCCGGGGCCGGTGGTGCCCTCGGGGAACACCGCCACCGTCTCGCCGGCCTGCAGGGCCTCGGCCATGGCATGCACCACGCGCAGTGCATCGCGCTTGCGCTCGCGCTCGATGAACAGCGTGCCGGCCCCGGCCACCAGCCAGCCCACCAGCGGCCAGTGCCGCACGTCGGCCTTGGAGACGAAGCGCGCCTGCGGCACCGCGGCATGCAGGGCCGCGATGTCCAGCCACGACACATGGTTGGCGATCAGCAGCGTGGCGCCCGGCCGCGCCTGGCCGCTCACCTGCACCGTCAGGCCCAGCACACGCAGCAGGCCGCGTGACCAGCGGCCGATGTGCGCGTGGCGGCGCGCCGCCGGCAGCCGCGGAAACAGCAGCAGCACCAGCACCAGGCCCTGCAGCACATGCAGCAG
>CAYPDO010000189.1:0-7865 GCA_964409495.1 uncultured Bordetella sp. | reverse complement strand
CACGGTGGGCGCGCGCGTGAACTATGGCGCCGGCAGCATCACCGCCAACTACGACGGCGCCAACAAGCACCGCACGGTGATCGGCGACGACGTGCACGTGGGCAGCAACTGCGTGCTGATCGCACCGGTGAGCATCGGTGCCGGCGGCACCATCGGCGGCGGCAGCACGGTGGCCAAGAACACGCCCGAGGGCCAGCTGACCGTGGCACGCGCCAAGCAGGTGTCGCTGGCCGGCTGGACCCGGCCGGTCAAGGCCAAGAAGTAGGGCCCGCGGCAGGGCGCGCCCCGCCACGGTGCGCAAGGCCGCGCTACGCGGCCGGCGGCTGCAGCAGTTCAGCGGCCAGGCACAGGTCGTCCCAGGCGCGCGCCTTGTCGGCCGGCTGGCGCAGCAGGTAGGCCGGGTGGTAGGTGACCACCAGGGGCCGCCCCTGCCACTGGTGCACGCTGCCACGCAGCCGGCCGATGGGCGCATCGCTGCCCAGCAGGCTTTGCACCGCGAAACGGCCCATCGCCAGGATGACCCGCGGCTGCACCAGCGCCACCTGGCGCTCCAGGAAGGGCTGGCACTGCGCCAGCTCGTCGGTGGCCGGATTGCGGTTGTGCGGCGGCCGGCATTTCAGCGTGTTGGCGATGAACACCTGGCGCGCCGGCTCGGCAGCGTCGCGGGTGAGGCCCAGTGCGGCCAGCATGCGGTCCAGCAACTGCCCGGCGGCACCGACAAAGGGCTCGCCCTGGCGGTCTTCCTGCTCGCCGGGCGCCTCGCCGACGACCATCAGCTGCGCCTGTTCATGGCCCACGCCGAACACCGTGTGGCGCCGCGTGCGGCACAGGCCGCAGGCCTGGCAGCCGGCCACCGCTTCGCGCAGCGCCGGCCAGTCCATGCCGGCGATGCCGCCGGGCGTGGCCGATGGCCCAGGCACGGCGCGCGCGTCGCCTGGGGCAAGGGCCGGGCCATGGGCCGCGGCTGCCCGGGGGGGCGGCGCCGACCGCAGCGGCTGCGCCAGCGGCGCGCCGGCGTCCTGGGCAGGCCCGGCCTGGGCGGCCGCTGTCTGCGGTGTCACGGCGGCAGTGGCCGCCTCGTCTGCCGAGGCCCCGGCAGGCGTTTCGGGCAGCCACAGGCGCAGGCCCAGGCCGCGCAGCATGGCCTGCTGGCGCTCATCCCAGCGCATGGCCACCTTCTGCCTGCGGCGGCGGCGCGCCGTCCAGCCCCAGGCGCATCACCACGGCGTCTTCACGCCCGCGGTCAGCGGGGTAGTAGCCGCGGCGCAGGCCGATCTCGGCAAAGCCGGTGGCCGCATACAGCGCCCGGGCGGCGGCGTTGCTCTGGCGCACCTCCAGCCACAGCGCCTCGTCGGCGCGTGCCCGGCACTGCGCCACCAGGCGCGCCAGCAGCGCCCGGGCATGGCCGCGCCGCTGCCAGGCCGGCGCCACGGTGATGTTCAGCAGGTGCGTCTCGGCCACGCCTCGCATCGCCACCACGTAGCCGATCAGGCGGTCGGGCTCGGCCAGGCGCAGCTCGGTGTCGTAGCCCGCGGCCAGCGAGTCGATGAAGTTGCCGCGCGACCAGGGGTGGCTGTAGGCGCAGGCTTCCACCGCCAGCACGCGGTCAAGATCGTCCACGCGCATGGCGCGGTGCCAGGGCGCGGCGTCGGCGGCCGGCCGCAGCTGCGCGCTCACCGCGTCGCCTCCGCCGCCGCAGCGCGCTGGCGCAGGCGCTCGTCGGTGGTCAGCGCCACCTTGTCGCGCAGGTACAGCGGCAAGGCCTGGTCGGGCGCGATGGCTTCGCCGCGCGCCCAGGCGGTCTCGGCCAGGCGCAGCAGCGCGCCGGCGCGGCCGCCGGGGCCATCGGCAGGCCCGGCACCGGCGCTGGCCGGCGCAGCATCGGCCGGCTCGGTGCAGCGGGCCCCGTGCACCGGCAGCCGGGCGCCAAACACCCGCGGCGCATTGCCGGCCACACGCTGCGGCGCGGCCTGCGCCCAGCAGGCTGCCAGTGCCGCCAGCGTGTACAGCGCCGGCGCCGTGGTGCAGCGCCAGCCGCCAGCGCCGGCCTCGAACTGGTACTCGCCGGCATACACCTCGTCCATGCGCGCGTCCACCGCCACCCACCAGCGGCCGACCGGCGTGTCGGCGCGGTCGGCACCGGGCGCCTGCTCGGCGCGGGCGGCCTCGGCCACCACCAGCAGGCTGTCGATGGGCAGCAGCGGCCGGCCGGCACCGAAGCCCAGGCCCTGGGCCACGGCACAGGCGGTGCGCAGGCCGGTGAAGGCCCCGGGCCCGACGCCGAAGGCGATGGCATCCAGGCCGTCCAGGCGTTCGCCGCCCTGCTGCAGCAGATCCAGCAGCACCGGCACCAGCCGGGCCGAGGCCTGGGCCCCGCCGGCCTCGTGATGCAGCCAGCGCCCCCGCGGCGTGCACAGGCCCGCAGCCAGGCACTCGGTGGCGGTGTCCAGCGCCAGCAGTCGGGCCATGGCCGTGTGCCGCCCGGCCTCAGAACGGGTTGTTGATCGCGCGGGTCTGCGCCTGGCTGCCGATCAGGCTGTGCGCCTGCGGCCCCAGGTGGATGCTGTCAGCCCACAGGTGGCTGGTGCTGGAGGCACCGCTCACCAGGGTGGCGGTGGTGCATTGCGTGACCGCGGTGACCTTTGTCGCGTCACAGGCGGCCACATCGGCCACGGCCGGCGCGGCCAGGTAGCCGGAGGGCAGCTTGTAGATCGCGGCCACCACGTCGTCGACCAGCACCAGGCCGTAGTTGCGGCCGTCGTAGGCGGTGGCATCGATGCCCACGCGCATCTCGGCATTGAAGTCGTAGGTCAGCTGCGACAGCAGGGCCTTGGCGCCGGGACGCGAGAGCTGCTCGGCCACGGCATAGGGCGACTGGCCCAGGTCGGGGATGGTGAAGATCAGCGCGCGTGCATTGGTCTTCAGGATGTCGTTGTTGATGCGGTCGGCGGCGACGCGGCCACGGCGCCGGATCTCGGCGCGCGCACCGGCCTCGCCCACCAGCCCGCCCTTGACCTGCGCATACACCGCCAGCACGTCGTGCACGCCGATCATCACCGTGACCATGTCGCGCGGGCCCAGGCCACCGCTCACCTCGGCCACCTGCTGGCGCAGGCCGGCCGCGGCGTCTTCGACGGTGGCGTTCTCCTTGGCCAGGATGAAGGCCTTGACCGTGGCGCTGTTCGGGTTGCACTCCTTGAACACGAAGCCGTAGAGGTTGGCCACTGCCTGCGTGAAGGTGGGCAGCGACTGGCACTTGTCGCTGCCGGTGGACGTGCGGTCGTTGATGCTGTACTTGAAGCCGTCGTGCTTGCCCTGGGCATCGGTGGCGTCGGCGATCATGCTGCTCTCGTCGCCCAGCACCACCACGCGGTCGGGCTTGAAGGCCTCCACCTGCGAGGTGCCACCGCCGCAGCCGGCCAGCGCGGCCGCCGCCATGGCCAGCGCGCCGGCGCCCCGCACTCGGGCCAGCCAGCGCGGCAGGCGGCGGTTCAGATCAGGCGAAAAACTCATCGGGCGTTCCATTGAAGCGTCATCAGGCACCGGCGGCGGGCCGGTCGGCATCGGGCCCGGGCTCGGCGGCGGCGCGCCGCAAGCGGTCGCGCACCCCTTCCCAGGCCGGCAGATCGGGCGGCTGCTCGATCCAGATCTCGCGCACAGCGGGTGCATCCAGCGCCCGCAGCACGGCAAACAGTTCATGCGCCACGGCGGCCGGCTCGGCGGGCATGCAACGCCAGCGTCCGGTTGCCGGCACCGCCGGCGCCTGGGCCCCGGCCACGGGCAGGCGGGAATATACCGCCACGCCTTCGGGCGGCTGCGGCGCCGACGTGTCGGGCAGGCCAAGCGCCGTGCCCAGGGCCCGGGCCAGCGCCGCCGGCTCGAACAGCCGCACGCGCGCGGTCGGCGCGTAATGCGAGGCCAGCGTGCCCGAGGCACGCGGCGCGGCGGCATCGGGCGCGCGCAGCGGCTCGCCCAGTGCGGCCTCGATGGCCTCGCGCGGCAGCGCGCCGGGGCGCAGCAGCACCGGGTGGCCGCGGCTCACGTCGACGATGGCCGATTCGATGCCCACCGCGCAGTCGCCGCCGTCCAGCACCAGCAGGTCGGCGCCGAATTCAGAGGCCACATGGGCGGCGCTGGTGGGGCTGACGCGGCCGAAGCGGTTGGCGCTGGGCGCCGCGATGCCCGGCACGCCCAGCGCTGCCGCGGCGCGCAGCAGCGCCTGGGCCACCGGATGCGCCGGACAGCGCAGGCCGATGCTGGCCTGCCCGCCCGCCGCGGCCGCCGCCACGCCAGCGCGGCGCGGCACGATCACCGTCACCGGCCCGGGCCAGAACGCGGCCATCAGGCGCAACGCGGCCGGCGGCAGTTCGGCGGCAAAGGCCGCGGCGCCGGCCGCATCGGCCACGTGCACGATCAGCGGATGGTCGGCCGGACGCCCCTTGGCGGCGAAGATGCCGGCCACCGCGGCATCGCGGTCGGCGCGCGCGCCCAGGCCATACACGGTTTCGGTGGGCAGGCCCACCAGGCCGCCGGCGGCCAGGCATGCGGCCGCGGCGGACAGGGCCGCGGGATCGTCGCCGCGCAGGATGCTCATGGCTGTGGCCGGGTGGCGAAAGCGCCGCGTGGGAAGGCTGCGCCGCCCGCTCAGAAGGCCGGCAGGCCCAGCAATGCGGCCGCCTGCAACGCCACCGCGCGGGCCTGGTCCGCGGTCTCGGCCGTCACGGTGAGGTGACCCATCTTGCGCCCGGGCCGTGCGCTGGCCTTGCCATACAGGTGCAGGTGCACGCCGGGCAGGGCCAGCACCGCAGCCCAGGGCGGCGTGCGCTCGGCACTGCCGGCACCGGCCGGAAACCACAGGTCGCCCAGCAGGTTGAGCATCACCGCTGGCGAATGCTGGCGCGGCGCCACCAGCGGCAGGCCGGTGAGCGTGCGCACCTGCAGCTCGAACTGGCTCACATCGCTGCCATCTACCGACCAGTGGCCCGAGTTGTGCGGGCGCGGCGCCATCTCGTTGGCCACCAGGCGGCCGTCCTGAAGCACGAAGAACTCGACGCACAGCACGCCCACATAGCCCAGCGCACGGGCCAGCGCGACGGCGCAATCGCTGGCCTGCTGCTGCAGCGCAGGGCTGGCATCGGGCGCCGGCACCTGGGTGACGGCCAGGATGCCGTCGCGGTGCAGGTTCTGCTGCACCGGCAACTGCACCACCTCGTCGAGCGCATTGCGCGCCACCACCACGCTGAGCTCCAGCGCCAGCGGCAGCATGGCCTCCAGCACGCAGGGCACCTGCTTCAGCTGGCCCCAGGCGGCGGCCAGCGCGGCGCGGTCGGCCACGCGCACCTGGCCCTTGCCGTCGTAGCCCAAACGCGCGGTTTTCAGGATGCCGGGCAGCAGCGCATCGGGCACCGCCGCCAGATCGGCCGGGCTGGCGATGCGGGCATGCGGCGCGCAGGGCACGCCGGCGCGGGTGAACAGCGCCTTTTCTTCCGCGCGGTCCTGGCACACGGCCACGGCCTCGGCGGCCGGCGCCACCGGGCGGTGCGCGCCCAGCGTGATCAGCGCGTCCGCCGGCACGTTCTCGAACTCGGTGGTGATGGCCGCGCTGCGCTGCATCAGCTGCGCCAGGCCCTGCTCATCCAGATAGCCGGTGTCGATGTGGTAGTGCGCCACCAGGCCGGCCGGCGAGGCCGGGTCGGCGTCGAGCACGGCGGTGAAGTAGCCCATGGCCTGGGCCGCCTGCACGAACATGCGGCCCAGCTGGCCACCGCCCATCACGCCCAGCGTGGCACCCGGAAGAATCGTCTTGGCAGTCATCTCAGTCTTCAAGGGATTGCGAGCCCATGCCACCAGCAAGGCGCCGGCAAAACCAAGCGGTCGCCTCGGAACCGGCCTTGCCGGGCCGATGGCGGCGCCCCCTTGAGGGGGAGGCGGCGAAGCCGCTTCGGGGGTGGGTCATTTCAGTTCCGCGGTCATGGCCTGGGCGGCGGCGGTCTGCGCCGCGCGGAAGGCGTCGAGCCTGGCGCGCATCGCGGCGTCGCCGGTGGCCAGCATGGCCACCGCGAACAGCGCCGCATTGGCCGCGCCGGCCGCGCCGATGGCGAAGGTGGCCACCGGGACGCCCTTGGGCATCTGCACGATGGAGTGCAGCGAATCCACGCCCGACAGCGCCCGGCTCTGCACCGGCACGCCCAGCACCGGCACGGTGGTCTTGGCCGCCAGCATGCCCGGCAGGTGGGCCGCGCCGCCGGCCCCGGCGATGATGGCGCGCAGGCCGCGGCCGGCCGCGCTTTCAGCGTAGGTGAACATCTCGTCGGGCATGCGGTGGGCCGAGACCACGCGGCATTCATGCGGCACGCCGAAGTCGGCGAGAATCCGGGCCGCCTCGCGCATCGTCTCCCAGTCGCTGGACGATCCCATCAGCACGCCGACCAGGGCGCTGGGGTTGTGGTGCTCAACTGACGACAAGGGGCTCTCCGCAAGCGACGGCAAAACATTGAATTGTAGGCGGCCGCCCGCATCTGCCCGTGCCACGCGTCCGCCAAAACCCCTGCAGGCCCAGCCCACCATGAGCGACATCACGATCCAGAATTTCGAAACCGAGCTGATCCAGGCCTCGATGCAGCAGCCGGTGCTGCTCGACATCTGGGCACCCTGGTGCCAGCCCTGCCGCACGCTGGGCCCCATCCTCGAAAAGCTGGAAACGGCCTACGAGGGCCGCTTCAAGCTGGCCAAGCTCAACAGCGACGAGCAGCCCGAGATCGCCGGCCAGCTGAGCCAGGCCTTCGGCGTGCGCTCGATCCCGTTCTGCGTGCTGTTCGCCCAGGGCCAGCCGGTGGACGGCTTCGTCGGCGCGCTGCCCGAGGCGCAGATCCGTGAATTCCTCGATCGCCATGTGCCCAGCGCCGAGGAGGTGGAGGCCGAGATCGAGACCGCCGAAGCCGAGGCGCTGGAGGCCGAGGGCGATGTGCATGCCGCACTCGCCAAGCTGCAGCAGGCCGTGGCCGTGGACCCGGCCAACGACACCGCGCGCTTCGACTACGTGAAGCTGCTGATCGAGACCGGCAACCTGCCCATGGCACGCCAGGCCTTCGAGCCAGTGGCCAGCAAGCTGATGTTCGAGCCGCGCCTGGCCGCACTGGGCCTGTGGCTGGGCGCCTGCGAGAAGGCGCCCACGGCACGCAGCCCGCAGGCCCTGGCCGCCGCCATCGAGGCCAACCGCCGTGATTTCGACGCCCGCTACGAACTGGCCCAGCTGCTGATGGCCGTGGGCCGCTTCACCGACGCGATGGACGCGCTGCTCGAGATCATCATGCGCGACAAGGCCTGGAACGACGAGCTGGCGCGCAAGACCTATGTGGCCATCCTCGAGCTGATGACCAAGCCGGTGCCCAAGGCCGCGCCGGGCGCGGCGGGCGGCGATGGCGCCGGCAAGGCCAAGGGCACGCTGGAGCTCACCGGCAAGGCCGCCGTGGCGCCGTCCGACCCGGTGATCGACCAATACCGCCGCAAGCTCAGCATGGCCTTGTTCTGAGCCCCGCGCCGGGCGCTGTCCGGCACCTGCCGGCCGGCGGGCCCCGGCCGCTGGCGGCGGCCTGTGGCAAGCCCCCGCAACCCGGCGTCATCACCCGCACCTAAAATGGGCGGTTTGCCCGCACCTGACGGCGACCTGCACCCCAGGCTCGCCTGACCTGACCTCTCTAGGAATCTCTCCCATGTTCATTTCCAACGCATTCGCCCAGACCGCCCCGGCCGCCGGTGCCGGCGAGAGCGGCACCATGCAGCTGGTCATCATGGTCGGCATGTTCGCCGTGCTGTACTTCGTGATGATCCGCCCGCAGATGAAGCGCCAGAAGGAACACCGCGCC
>CAYPDO010000188.1:0-7874 GCA_964409495.1 uncultured Bordetella sp. | reverse complement strand
GGCACATCCATGCCGCCGAACTTGGAGCGCCATTTGTAGAAGGTCGCCTCGCTGAAGCCCTCCCGCCGGCACAGCTCCTTGATCGCAACCCCGGCCTCGGCCTGCTTGAGGAACCCGATGATCTGTTCCTCGCTGTACTTGCTCGTTCTCATGTCCGCCATTTTCCTGATGAACGGACTTCACTTCCATTACCTTGGTACGGCTGGGAGGGGGCAGGTCAAGCTGGCGACGATTGGTCTCGTGGTGGCCGGTCGAACGGGTGCGCGGTCTACAGAGACTGCGAAGACTGCGCTGCATGACCTGGTATGCGATTGGGCTCTCAGTGACCACTCAGAATTCCGATTTGCAGCCTGATCGCACCGCCTCCTTGAACAGCGCCCTTCGACCCGAGCAGAGCCACTGCAACAATCAGCAGATGGAAATACTGATTCACGCCGAAGGCGCGACCGAGACAGATTTGAAGCGCGGAGTCGCCGCAGCACAGCGGGTATTCGAAAGTGGTGGTGCCACTGCCGTCGATTGCGCTATTGCGGCATCGCAGCGAGTCAGAGTTGGCGCACTGAACAACAAGCTGGCCTCACTCTGGGACGAGGCTGAGAAGGCAGCCATTTCCGCGTCCTGCGAGCGCTTGACCACGATTCCGCCCGGCGCCTGCTTGGAGCTACGCTTGGGCGACTCGACGAAAAAGGGAAGCCGGCGAAGCTCGATGCAAACCCGGAGCGTCACCGCTTAGACCTGCGCCATTCCCACGGCGCCACTGGGTGAGGGTCCTCCCACAGGCCCCTGCGCGCGGTCCGCGCTTCGTCCTGCACTGCGTATAGGCGACGATCGATGACATAGCGATCGAACACCCAAGCCATGCCCGCTCTAAGCTGCTCGGTGCCGGCATCCTCCTTGTCGCAATAGACGTGAGCCACGGTGCGCAGGTATCGGTCTCTTCCCTGCGGCGCCACGTCCGCGTGCTTGCCGAAGCACAGCGCCGCCAAGTGCTCCTTGCTGCGATTCCCGAACGCCTGGCCCTTCTCCGGGGCGTCGATCTCAGCGAGCCGGATTCTGAGGTTCTCGAACCCTTCCGACATCTCGCATCGCGCGGTCAGCGTGTCGCCATCGGACACGCCGATGACGATGCACGCAAGGACGGCTAGAGCGAGCGGCATGGCCTACCAGTCGAGAGCCTTGGCGCACTGCTCGGCATACCATGCGGGGATCACCTTCATGTCGCGAGTCAGCGAGCTGCGTTGGATGCCCGAATACCGGAACGCCCGCTCGAATCTTCCCGGCCAATCCATCAGCAGCCAGACGGCCATCCCGAACAGTCGGTGGCGCTCCAGGACGCTTCTGCGCTCGTAGTCCTTGCCACGCTCGGAAAGTACGTCGCAGCCCTCGGGCCACAGGGCCTCTGCAACGGCGTCGTAAAGCTGTCCCGCACGTCTTCCTGAGGACATCACGCGGATCAGCTGCCGAATCACCAGCAGCAACTCGTGCGCGGGGTCGAAGGTCCTGTTCTCAAGCGCAGCCCAGCCGAAGTCGTTCATCATTTGCAGGGTGCGGACGGCAACTGAAAGCCTCCAGTCTGGCCAGTAGTACCGGTCCTGCGGACCGAACCACACATCGAATCCGCAGTTGACACACAAGTTCAGCCGCTCTGCATCGATCTTGTTCCTGTTACCCAGTTCGCCTCGGAAATAGTTGAAGGCCTCGCCACAGGAGGGGCAGCGGTCCCTCAGCAGGATGTTGTGGTGCTCGCACTCGGTGTAGTAGGCCAAGCGCCATGACCTGCGAACGTACGGTCGCTTGTCCATGCCGAGACAGATGGGGCAGAACTGGACGCCGTGCCCCAGTCTCTTGCGGTGCCACACGCCCAGCGGAAGCAACCATGTGGCGTTGCCGTTTGGATGGTGGTCAACGTCAATTTTCTCGGCGACGTGTGCCAGTGTGTAGGTGCGGATTTTTTCGGCTGCTATACCGGTCAATTCCGCCAGGTTCTGGATAAGGGCCGGCGGCGCCATGCGGTCGACATCACGGTTCCAGACGGTGTGCTGGTTCCCCGACATCAGGCTGCACAGCGTGTGGACTTTGCATCCATTCGCACGCGCAAGGGCAACGATCCAAGAGCTAAGGACTTCATCCGGCAGCCGCTGCGGATGAGCCGGCAGGGTTCGCCGCCCGAGGCCTATGGGCCGCCTCACAGCGATGCCACCGCCTCATCGTTGTCATGCTGCGTGACCCAACCCATTTTGTTCAACACATCGACCGTGATCGCCTCTCCATTGCCGATCGCGTACTTCGCAGCCATCTTGAGTGCTTCAACGATGTCGCCCACAAGCCCAAGCGTGATCTTGTGGATGGCCTTCATCATCTCCTCCCCATCCAGGTTGCTGGCCTTGCGCAACGGAAGGCATTTTTCCCAGTTGCGGAGGAACTCTGCCATCTCTTCATCAGGTTCGAGGCGGCGAAGGATCAAGAGCTTGAATCGGTTCCTGATCTGTGGGTCTACCTTGATGACCTGGTACACCTCCGGCGTCGCGCCAAGGACGATTGGCCGCCTATGGTGGTTCATCAGGTACTTGATGCCGTTGAGGGCGATGTCTTGCGTGTTCTTCGCATAGCTCATCATGTTGGCCATCTCGTCGACCACAAACACCTTCACCTCAACATTGACGATAGTTTTCAACACCTCTTTTTTGTGCCGTGTCCAAGGGGCCGTCGCGGGCACCACAACGTTCAGCGCACCAGATAGCTCGTTCCAAAGACCCTTGCCGCCATCCTCGGCGAACTGAACCCGAAGGACGGGGACCCTTGCGAATTCGCCATCATCGTTGTCTCCCCCATGGTGGTCCCTTTCGAACTCTTCCAGGACGGTGCTCTTGCCCATCTGCGACTCGCCGACAATGATGAAACTTCGAGGCTTGCGAGCCGGCGGAAGGCCAGGGAGCTGGTTCAGCTGTTGTCGGATCGCTCGCATGGATGCGAAATCGACGTAGAAGTCCTGCTCCAGGTAGCGTCGTCGCTGGTCGTCGCTCAGCGCCGCAACTGCTCGCACCTCCTTTGCCAGATGGGGATATTCGCACTCTTCGTTTGCACCGCCTTCGGTCATTTCTCTGGGTCCCAGTCTGGTAGTCGAATCTTTGGCTCAGGCGAACCAGGCGCTCCCCCTGCTGGCAACGCGGGGGGCTTGCGTAAAAGCGGATTCGTCGGCTTGTCCGGCGTATCCGCCTTCCGTGGGCGCGCTACAGCCTCACCGAGATTGCGCTTTCCTTGCTCTGCTTTGCGACGCGCCTTCTTGGCCTCCTGAGTCTTGCCTTCGGCCGCGCGCTTCATCGCCTCCTGTCGCCGCTTGCTTGCCAGCCGGTCATCTGAGTACGCGGTGGCCGGCTTACCCCACCTCTCTCTGATCTGCTTGCACTCCCACAGCGACCTGAAGGTCCAGTTGACGTTCTGGACCTCTGCCTTGATGTACTTGCCACTCTTCGGGTCCTTGACCCAGATGACCGCGATATTCCTTGGGTCGTACCTGACTTCGTACTTGCGTTCTTCGAGTGGACGGGACCGATCCGACATCTGGCTGAGCTTGCCGAGTTCCTTGCTGTAGTACCGCTCGTTGAAAATCTCCACGATCAGGTTCTGCACCACGCGGTACTCGAACGGCAGCATGGAGATGAAGACCTCTTCCGGGTTTTCGGGGATGTCCGGTAGTCCTCTCGGCGGGAATACATCGCCATCGAAGATTCCGGCATCCCAGCGCTGTAGGGGGCAGCGCTTCTTCATGCCTTCGCCGTCATGCTCCTTCAGGTGGTAGTCGTTGACGAGGAATTCAGTGAACAGGCGCTCGAACTCCGACAACGTCATCGACGATGCCTCCTTCGAGTCGTACTCGCCGCGCTCGGTGGGATTCGAGAACTTCGTTCCCTTGATCCCACGCTGCTGGTTCATGAATGTCCTGAACGCGCTCTCGATGTGACCGCCGAAGTTGGGCCGATCGACCGGCCTGTTTCGAATGTCGAAGCGGATGTTGCGGGACGCGCTTCGCATAAGGTAGCCGTTCAGGTCCGCAGCGTTGTCCGCGACGATCACCGTTGGATAGCCCCAGCACGGCCAGCTTCCGGTGACATCCATATCCTTGAGGTGCTGCTCCTTCGGCAAGAACGCCCTGGCCAAAGCGATGCCAGCCGCCATTGCGGTCGGCTTTTCGAATGTCAAGTAGTACCCCAACACCATTCGACTAAAGCAGTCGATAACCAGCGTCAGCCATGCATCCGAGAGTGGCTTACGCTCGTCCTCGTCCACGAAGATGATCTGAACCGTCGTGTGGTCGATTTGGACCAGTGCAAGCGGGAAGTCGGCGTCAGGCAACTTGCCTGCACGCGAACCAAACTCGTTGCGCGCTTGCTCCTTGCGCCCCTGATCGATCAGCTTCTGTTGACGCGTTTTGACGCGTTTCTCCACGTTGTAGAGCGTGCGCAAGCTGATCGGCTTCTGGTTCGCATCCTTCATGTCTCCATTGACGAAGACAAGCACGCTCTCCATCGGCTGGTACTCGGGCACGAACCTGTACTTGTCCAGGTTGTCGGTGGCGATCTTCCATTGCGCCTTGTTCAGCCGTATCGACCCCCGGTCCGATCGATGTGAGCGCTGCAATGCATCGGCGCTGCCAAACTCCTCGACGATCGCGAGGTTTCGATAGGCCGTTGCTACGGAGTAGCCATACTCCGTCGCCAAAGTGATGGTCGCCGCCGCTCGCTCAGGACTTCCTCTGCGCAGTTGAAGGACGACGCACAAGTCCTGGAAGTGCTTGGTGGTCCGGTCGATCGTTACCTTCTGCTCTTCTGCGAGCCTCCGATCAGACGGAAGCCGCTTGACGACTCGATCGGCCAACCGGCGCCTCCAACGACCAGAGCGCTCATCCAGTTCGTCTTTCGGCGGGTCGTCGCCTGTGTCGTCCGTCGCTGCCTGGGGGGCATCTCCGGACGGCGGATTGCCGGCAGGCGGCTTCGGCGCGTGCGCTCTTCCTACCTCGCTGATCGGAAGGAACTCGCGATAGCCATCGCCAGCTCTGCGGGCCAAGACTCGTTCATGCCGGTCAACCTCTTCGATGATCCAGTTTTCTCCCTTCCAGGAGACAGCAGAACCAACTTTGAGGCTTATGACGCCTTTCACGCCGGCACCGACAGCAGGGCGTCGTTCTTCAGCAAGACGTTCAGATCAGTCGAGATTCGGCCCGTCGCGATGCACGCGTACAGCGTCGGGTACAGAAGTGCTCTTCGGTAGCGGTCGGGTTCGAGAGCCAACATAAGGGTGTTCATCGGCGTCGGGCCGCTGGCGCGCAAAGCCTCGATCATGCGATCCGATCCGCGATCGGTGTCCGGGCGCTCAAGGTTTCTGATCAAGAACTTGACGTTCCGAAGCAAGGGAGTCCTGATCTGTTCATCACGAAAGACTGTGAACTCCCACCCCCTCAGCTTCGCGAAGTTCGTTGCCGCAGCCCACTTCATGCGGCGCTGCTCGTCGGTCTCGCTGTTCGGAAGGCGTGCCCTGGGGCTGTCTTCGTCGTCGAAGTCCGGCTTGATCTCTGCGAGCAACTTCGGCGGCACCGGACCACCATCTACTGGCGCACAGAAGGTAATGAGCACGTCCGGGGTGTACTTGTGGCGCTTGCCCGTCTCGTCCAGCCAAGGGATGGCCTCCGTCGGGCGGTCGAAGCTCGCCACATCTGCGCGAAATCGCAGCAAGAAGAAGCAGTCTTCTTCCAAGCTGGACTCGAACGGAACGTGGTCCGGAGTCAGGCCGGTCACCTTTACTGGGCTTGCCGTGAACTTCCGGGTGATCATTCTTAATTTATACCGCCAAAGTTCTTATGCATCAATGCAAGCTCCAGGCGGCTCGCCGCCCCGGCCGGGCGAGATCTCGCTGGCACATGGCGGTGTGCTGTTCCTGGACGAGCTGCCCGAGTTTCCGCGCAGCGCGCTCGAAGCCCTGCGCGAGCCGCTGGAAACCCGGCGCATCACGATCTCGCGTGCGGCGCGGCAGGCGCAGTTTCCGGCCGCGTTCCAGCTGGTGGCGGCGATGAACCCCTGCCCCTGCGGCTGGCTGGGCGCCCAGGTGGCCGGCCGCAGCTGCCGCTGCACGCCCGAGCAGATCAGCCGCTACCAGGGCCGGTTGTCGGGCCCGCTGCTCGACCGCATCGACCTGCAGGTGGAGGTGGCCGCCGTGCCGCCCACCGCGCTGCTGGCCCAGGCCGAAGGCGAGCCCAGTGCCGCCGTGGCCGAACGTGTGGCGCGGGCCGCCGAGCGCCAGCAGGCACGCCAGGGCAAGGCCAACGCCTTGCTGGAGGCGGCCGAGCTTGATGCCCTGGCCGCGCTGGCGCCCGCCGCGGCGCAGTTCCTGCAGCAGGCGGCCACGCGCCTGGGCTGGTCGGGCCGCGGCCTGCACCGCGTGATCAAGGTGGCGCGCACCATTGCCGACCTGGCCGGCGCCGATCAGATCGGCGTGCCGCAGGTGGCCGAGGCGCTGCAGTACCGGCGGGCGCTGCCGGGGGCGTGAGGGGCAGGTCCGGTCTGGCCCACGGCCGGGCTTTGCATGCCCGGCCTCAGCCCAGCACCGGCGCCAGCAGTCGCCGTGCGGCGGCCTCGTCCAGCGCCTCGCCCGCGGCCCAGGCGCTGAGCTGGTCTTCGCCAATTCGGCCCACGTTGAAGTACGCGGCCTCCGGGTGGGCCAGGTAGAAGCCGCTGACGCTGGCCGCCGGCGTCATCGCCAGGCTCTCGGTCAGGCCCATGCCGATGTCCTGCGCCTGCAGGGCCTGGAACATCGCGCGCTTGACGCTGTGATCGGGGCAGGCCGGATAGCCCGGCGCCGGGCGGATGCCGCGGTACTGCTCGGAAATCAGCTGCTCGTTGCTCAGCGCTTCATCCGGCGCATAGCCCCACAGCTCGGTGCGCACGCGCTGGTGCAGGCGCTCGGCAAAGGCCTCGGCCAGGCGGTCGGCAATGGCCTTCAACATGATGGCCGAGTAGTCGTCGTGGTCGGCCTCGAACTGCGCGGTCTTCTTGTCGGCGCCGAGGCCGGCGGTCACGGCGAACAGGCCGATGTAGTCGGGCTGGCCACCGGCTTCGGCGCGCGGCGCGATGAAGTCGGCCAGGCTGCGGTTGGGCCGGGCCACACCGTCGATCACCGGGCGCTCGGTCTGCAGGCGCAGCGGGCGCCAGTGCATCAGCACCTCGCTGCGGCTTTCGTCGGTGTAGATGGCGATGGTGTCGTCGTCCACCGTGTTGGCCGGCCACAGGCCCACCACGCCATTGGCCTGCAGCCAGCGGCCATCGATGGCGCGCTGCAGCAGGCGCTTGCCGTCACTGAACACGCGCACGGCCTCGTCGCCGACGATCTCGTCCTTCAGGATCTCGGGGAATCTGCCGGCCAGATCCCAGGTCTGGAAGAACGGCGCCCAATCGATGCACGGGGCCAGTTCGGCCAGGTCGTAGTTCCGGAACTGGCGCCGGCCGATGAACTTGGGCACCGGCGGCGTGTAGGCCGCCCAGTCCAGCCGCGCCTTGTTGGCGCGCGCCTGGGCCAGCGGCACCAGCGGCGTGGCCTTCTTGCTGGCGTGCTGCGCGCGCACCTTGTCGTAGTCGGCCTTCAGCTCGTCGATGAAGCGCGTGGCGCGCTCGTCACTCAGCAGATCGGCACACACGCCCACCGAGCGGCTGGCGTCGGGCACGTAGACCACCGGGCCTTCGTAGTGCGGCGCGATCTTCACCGCGGTGTGCACGCGGCTGCAGGTGGCGCCGCCGATCAGCAGCGGAATCTTCTTGATGCGGAAGTGCTCGTCGCGCTGCATCTCGGCGGCCACATGCTGCATCTCTTCCAGGCTGGGCGTGATC